>JBDTCA010000257.1:0-12945 GCA_039923815.1 Caldimonas sp.
CTCGCCGACGCCACGCTGTCGTGCGCGCTGCGCTGGGCCTGGAAGCACCTGAAGTCGGCGCACCGCGACGAGCCGCAGCTGGCCGTCATCGCCTACGGAAAGCTCGGCGGCAAGGAGCTCGGTTACGGCAGCGACCTCGACGTCGTCTTCCTCTACGACGATCCCGACACCGAGGCCGACAAGGCCGCCGAGGTCTACGCGGCCTTCGTGCGCAAGCTCATCACGTGGCTGACGATGCGCACCGCCGCCGGCGAACTGTTCGACATCGACACCGCGCTGCGCCCTAACGGCAACTCGGGCCTGCTCGTGACCTCGATGGATTCTTTCGAGAACTACCAGACCGGTCGCGGCAGCAACACCGCGTGGACGTGGGAGCACCAGGCGCTGACACGGGCGCGCTGGTGCGCCGGCCTGGCCACGCTGGCGCCCCGCTTCGAGCACGTGCGCCGAACCGTGCTCGCGGCACCACGCGACGTTGCCGCGCTCCACGACGAAGTCCGCGCCATGCGCGAAAAGGTACGGCGCGCCCATCCCGTGCGCGAGGGCCGCTTCGACATCAAGCACAGCACCGGCGGCATGATGGACGTCGAGTTCGCGGTCCAGGCCCTCGTGCTCGGCGCCAGTGGCCGCCATCCCGAGCTGCAGGCCGACGTCGGCAACATCGCCTTGCTGCACCTCGCCGAGCAGGGCGGTCTGCTGCCGGCGGGCGTCGGCCACGCCGCGGCCGATGCCTACCGCGACCTGCGCCGCGCCCAGCACAAGGCCCGCCTCGACGAGCAGCCGACGCAGGTCGATCCTGAGTCGATGGCCGAGGCCCGCCGCGCGGTCGTCGCACTCTGGCAGGCGGTGTTCGGCCGGGCACCGGTCCAGCCCCGGTGAGCCGAGGACGCACCGCCTGGCCTCCGCGCCGATGACCGGACGCCGAACGCATCTCGACGTCTTCGCGGTCGGCTCGCTGGTGCTGTGCTGCTTCCTGTGGGGGCTCAACCAGGTCGCGGCAAAGGCGATCCTGGCGGAGGTGCCGGCCCTCTGGCAGGCGACCATCCGCTCGGCTGGCGCGGCGGTACTCGTCGCCGTCTGGGCCGCCAGCCGACGCATCCCGCTCTTCGAGCGCGACGCCACACTCGCCGGCGGCCTGTTCGCCGGGGCGCTGTTTGCTGTCGAGTTCTTCTGCATCTTCGTCGGCCTGCAGTACACGACCGCATCGCGGATGGTCGTCTTCCTCTACATCTCGCCATTCGTGGTCGCCCTGGGGATGCCGCTCATCGCCCGCTCGGAAAAGCTCAGCGCACCGCAGGCCGGAGGCCTTCTGCTCGCCTTCGCCGGCGTGGCGTGGGCCTTCGCCGAAGGCTTCTCCAAGCCGTCGGTGGGCCCTTTGCAATGGCTCGGCGACGGCCTGGGTGTCCTCGCCGGCCTGCTGTGGGGCGCCACCACGCTGGCCATCCGTGGCAGCGCGTTGAGCCACGCGTCGGCCGAAAAGACGCTGCTGTACCAGCTGGCCGTTTCCGCGGTGCTCCTGCTCGCGGCCACCCTGATCGCGAGCGCGCCGCTGCCGCACTCCCTTTCGCCGCTCGCGTGGGGCTCGCTCGTGTTCCAGACCGTGGTCGTCAGCTTTGCCAGCTACCTGCTCTGGTTCTTCCTCATCCGCCATTACCCGGCAACGCGACTGGCCTCGTTCACGATGTTGACGCCGATGTTCGGCCTGCTGCTCGGTGCCGTGCTGCTGCAGGAAGCCGTTTCGGCGCGGCTGCTGTTCGCGCTCGCGACCGTGGCGCTCGGCATCTACCTCGTCAACCGGCGCGCCTGACCGCACCGGTTCGCCGTTCAGCGCCTGATGCGCTCGACCAGCGAGGTCGTCGAGTAGCCATCGACGAACGACAGCGCCCGGGCGTCGCCGCCCCAACTGCGGACGAGGCGGGTCTCGGCCAGTGACTCGACGTCGTAGTCGCCACCCTTGACGTAGAGATCGGGGCGCACGAGCTTGAGCAGCCCGAGCGGGGTCGATTCGTCGAACAGCGTCACCAGGCTCACGCTCTCGAGAGCCGCCAGCACGCAGGCGCGGTCGCCTTCGGAATTCAGCGGCCGATCGGGCCCCTTGCCGAGCGAGCGCGCCGAGGCGTCGCTGTTGAGGCCGATGACCAGGCTGGCGCCGAGCGCTCTCGCTTGCGCCAGGTAAGTGACGTGACCGCGGTGGAGGATGTCGAACACGCCGTTGGTGAAGACCACCGGGCGGTCCAGCGCGGCCAGCCGCGGCGGCAGTTCGGCGCGCGGTGCGAGCTTGGCGACGAAGGCAGGAAGCATCGGCCGATTGTCGCTTTCGCGATCCCGGCTCGTCGCGCATAGACTGGCGGCCCATCCCTCCGGTCGAGGAAGAGACATGCTGGTGCTGTGCGGATTCGCGCTGTCGAACTACTACAACAAGGTCAAGCTCGCCCTGCTCGAAAAAGGCGTGACTTTCAGCGAAGAGCTGGTGCGCACCGGCCTGACCGACGAAGCCGTTCTCGGTGCTTCGCCGCTCGCCAAGATCCCGTTCATCCGAACCGATCAGGGCACGTTGTGCGAAAGCCAGGTGATCCTCGAATACATCGATGCGGCCTACCCCGCACCGCCGCTGATGCCGGCTGATCCGTTTGCCGCCGCCAAGGTGCGTGAGCTGACCACCTTCATCGATCTGCATCTCGAGCTCGTCGCGCGCGACCTGTACCCGAAAGCCTTCTTCGGCGGCTCGGTGAGCGAAGGCAACGCGGCCAGGATTCGCACGACGCTGGTCAGGAACATCGCCGCCTTCAGGCGCTTGGCGCGCTTCGAGCCGTACGTCGCCGGGCCGCAGTTCACGCAGGCCGATTGCGCCGCCTGGGTGACCCTGCCGCTGGTCTCGATGGCCACCCGAGCCGTCTACGGCGAGGACTTGCTCGCGGCCGGTGGCGTCGACTGGAAACCGTACGCGAAACTGATCGGCGAGCGGCCGAGCGCGCAGAAGGTGTCAGCCGATCGGAAGGCAGCACAGGAAGCGATGACGGCAGCGGCGGCAGCGTCTTCCTCCTGAGGGTCGGCGGCGAATCTCATCAACCCCGCGCGCCCGCCCGAACGGCCTGCCGCACTGAACTGCGTGCCATGACGATTCGGGCCGACGCCGTCACAAGGCCAGCGGCTCGTCGCCGGCACGATCGCAACACTGATCGGCATGGCCTGCGCAACGGCGGCGCCACCTCCGTCGTTGCCATCGAGCCCGGATTCGCCCGGGGTCGAGCGCCTCGTCGACATGGGTGGGGGATGCACGATTCGGCTCCTCGACCCATTTGGCGGTTTGGCAGTTGAGCGAGTACGTCAGCCGCGACGCCGCGACCGATACCTGGCGTGCCGATACCGCTCAGATCCTGGAGCCGCTCGGCGCCGGCCGGCAGGGCTGGATGCGGCATTGGTTCGCCGCAAACTATCGCGTTGTCACCGTCAAGTCTGCCAACGCTGCCGGATATGCGACTGTCGACCGCACCCAGAGCGAGTTTTCGACGATCCCTGCAGAGAGCGACAAATCGGCCCAGCGTTCTGGCCCGATTCTGTTCAACTTCTGCCTGATCCGGGCACCCAAGGCAATCTGCGGCGGTGGCCAGACCGGCGTGAAGCAGGATGGCTCGAAGGGCGACCTGACTCCGTTTGCGCTTCGCCTCGTGCGCAGCATGGAGTTCGTCGACTGATGACTTCGCACACCGCCGCAAGGGCGGTGCGACGTGCTCAGGCGGGCCTGACCTGGGGCTCCACGACGACCGCCGCCGCAGCAGCCGCTGCCACCTTGGCGGTCACTTCCTTGCGATAGCGATTCAGTTCCTGGACGCTGGCGAAGCTGCGACCCAGCAGCAGACTCAGGTTGTGCAAGATCCGGTCGACAACCTTGTTCTCCCAGACGCTGTCGAACTGGATCTGCGTGTCGAGCCAGCGCTCGAGCCACTCCGGCTCGGGAAGCCGGCTCTGGATGGTGTCGCGCGGAAAGAGGCCGGAGTTGACGTGCAGGTTGGTCGGATGCAGGGCTTGCGCCGTGCGCCGGGCGCTGGCCATCAGCACACCGACCTTGGCGAAGGCCGCGCGCGCCTCGTCGCCGAACTTCTGCATGGCGCGCTTCATATAGCGTAAGTACGCGCCACCATGACGGGCTTCGTCCCGGGCGAGCGTTTCATAGATGGCCTTGATCACCGGCTCGTCGTGCCATTCGGCCGCTCGGCGATACCAGTGGTTGAGGCGGATCTCGCCGCAAAAATGCAGCATCAGCGTCTCGAGTGCCGGCGCCGGATCAAAGTCGAAGCGCACCTCATGAAGCTCGGCCTCGGTCGGCACCAACTCGGGCCGAAAGCGCCGCAGATATTCCATCAGCACGAGGGAGTGTTTCTGCTCCTCGAAGAACCAGACGCTCATGAAAGCGCAGAAGTCGCTGTCGTCCCGGTTGTCGCGCAGGAACATCTCCGTCGCGGGCAAGGCGGCCCACTCCGTGATCGCGTTCATCTTGATGGTCTGCGCCTGCTCTTCGCTGAGCTTGGCGGCGTCGAACGATGACCACGGAATATCGTGGTCCATGTTCCATCGCACAGATTCGAGCTGCTTGAAAAGTTCCGGGTAGAGCATGGCGGTTCCTGTATAGGCTCCCAGTCTAATCGGTGCCTCCTGGAGTCGGTGTGTCACGACTTTGCCAAGACCCTTGGGAACTCTCGGCTCGCCAGCACGTCATAGAGGTTCGTTGTGGCCAATGAACGCGGTACCACGAACTTTTTTACGTCGCCGAGCCAGCCGGCCTGCTGGCTGAAATCCCCGGAGGCATCTCCTCCTCCCTCCTCCCTCCTCCTTCCTCCGGGGGCGCTCGGCGACTTTCTCTATCTGCCTTCGCGGCATTCAGCGCGGCACGCTGGAGATCGAGGGGATCTGCCGGCAACGACCGACCTGTACGAGGCGGCGACTATCTCCGGCTGACGGTCGTGTGCACCACGCTACCGCAGCCAGCCCTTGCGCCTGAAGTAGATGAACGGTGCGGCGACCGACGCGACCATCAGCGTGATCGCGAACGCATAGCCGTATTGCCAGTTGACCTCCGGCATGTTCTTGAAGTTCATGCCGTACACGCTGGCAATCAACGTCGGCGGGAGGAGCGCCACGCTTGCCACCGAAAAGATCTTGATGATCTTGTTCTGGTTGATGTTGATGAAGCCGACCGTCGCGTTCATCAGGAAGTTGATCTTGTCGAACAGGAAAGTGCTGTGGCTGTCGAGCGAATCGATGTCGCGCAGGATCTGCCGCGCTTCCTCGAATTGTTCCGCGCCGAGCATGCGGCTGCGCATCATGAAGCTGACCGCCCGGCGTGTGTCCATCACGTTCCTGCGGATGCGGCCGTTGAGGTCTTCTTCCTTGGCGATCGCCGAGAGCACCTCACCTGCGGCCTGGTCGTTGACTTCCTGCTTGAGCACGCGGGCACTGACCGCCTCGAGACTGTCATAGATGCTCTCGAGCGCATCGGCCGAATATTCGGCGTCGGCGTCGTAGAGCTTGAGGAGGACATCCTTGGCATCCTCGATCAGCGCCGGTATCCGACGTGCCCGCAGGCGCAACAGGCGAAAGACCGGGAGGTCTTCACGGTGCACCGAGAACAGCACGTTGCGGTAGAGGATGAAGGCGACGCGGACGTTTCGAGGCGTCTCGCCGTCGTCGATCAGGAAGTCGGAGCGGATGTGAAGCTCACCGTTGTCTTCCTCGTAGAAACGGGCCGATTCCTCGAGGTCGTCGTCGACGGCATCGCTCGGGATCGTCAGGCCGAAGTGCTCGGCGATCCAGCCCTGTTCCTCGTCGGTCGGAGCGTCGAGATCGACCCAGACGGGATTCACGTGAGCGAGCGCCCCGTGACTTTCGATCTCTTCCTGAAAGAGCCGGCCGTTGGCCAGCGAGAAGACGTTCAGCATGAAGGCTCCGGCGAGCATGACCTGGCTCGCCGGGAGCGGGAGCGACGGTCACCGTGTAGAAGGGTTTCCCAAGGACGGTGTCCCGTGATGCAGTGACGAAATTATCGCATCGGCGATGCACGGGCACGGGTGCGTGGATGGCGCGGCTAGACTGATCCGGCGAGTTGCCGACGACCCTGATCGTGAAGCAGCTTCGCCGCCTCTGCTAATGTCTTTGGCCACCTCCCACGAAAGGATCTGCATGAACCTGACGATCAGCGGTCATCACCTTGAAGTGACCCCGGCCCTGCGCGAGTACGTGACCAACAAGCTCGAGCGGATCACGCGACATTTCGATCAGGTCGTGGACATCACGGTGATCCTTTCTGTCGAAAAGCTCAGTGAAAAGGAACGGCGGCAAAAGGCCGAAGTCACGCTTCATGTCAAAGGCAAGGACCTTTTCGCCGAATGTGCCGCCGAAGATCTCTACGCGGCGATCGACCAGCTGATGGACAAGCTCGATCGCCAGGTCGTGCGCCACAAGGACAAGGTCCAGGACCATCATCACGCCTCGCCGAAGCGGATCGATGCGACCCTGAACTGACGTGCGCGTGCCGGTGTTGCCGAGACGCAGCACCCGCGCGCTGTCAAGCAGGAATGCCAGCACCGCGCGGGTCGGAACTCCATAATTCATGGCTTTGTCATCTCGGCCGGCGCCTGGCGCGTTTGGCAGGCTCGCCATGAATCGTCTTGCTGCCATCCTGCCCGCAACGGGCGTGCTCGTCGATGTTGATGCGTCCAGCAAGAAGCGCATCTTCGAGCAGGCCGGCCTGCTGTTCGAAAACCAGAACCAGATCGCCCGCGCGGTTGTCACCGACAACCTGTTCGCCCGAGAGCGATTGGGGTCCACCGGCCTGGGGCACGGCGTTGCGATCCCGCACGGCCGCATCAAGGGGCTGAAGAATCCGCTCGCGGCGGTCCTGCGCGTCCAATCGCCGATCGCGTTCGATGCGCCTGACGACGAACCGGTCGCCCTGCTGATCTTCCTGCTGGTGCCCGAAGCAGCGACGCAGCGCCACCTCGAGATCCTTTCCGAGATTGCCGAGATGCTCTCCGATCGGGAGTTGCGAGAGAGATTGAAGAGCGAAGGCGACGCCGCGGCGGTGCACAGTCTGATCGCCGCATGGGAACCGTTGCGTTCGGTCGCCTGAACGCGTCGGTGCCGGCTGACCCCTTGTCGCCATGAAGCCCACGGTCATCAGCGCCGAGGCGCTGTTCGAGGAATTCCGGCCCGCCCTGCATTGGGAATGGATCGCCGGGCACGCTCACCCGGAACGTCATTTCGACGAAGCCGCGATCCGCGACGCGCGATCCGCCGCCGACCTTGTCGGCTACCTCAACTACATCCATCCGTACCGTGTCCAGATCGTCGGGCGACGCGAGGTCGCCTACCTCAACCAGGGCACGCTCGAGGAGATGGAGCGGCGGATCTCGCGCATCGTGACGCTCGACCCGCCAGTGCTCATCTGCGCCGATGCCCAGCTACCACCCGACCGGCTCGTCGCCTTGTGCGACCGCGCCGAACTGCCGCTTTTCGTGACCGAGGAACCGGCCGGCCACGTCATCGACGTCGTGCGCGGCTATATCTCGCAGCATTTCGCCGAGCGAACCTCACGCCACGGCGTCTTCATGGACATTCTCGGCGTGGGCGTCCTGCTCACCGGCGAGTCGGGCCTCGGCAAGAGCGAACTCGGGCTGGAGCTGATCTCGCGCGGCCACGGTCTCGTCGCCGACGACGCCGTCGATATCTACCGCGTGTCGCAGACCGCGCTCGAAGGTCGATGCCCCGACCTGCTCATGAATCTGCTCGAGGTGCGCGGCATCGGCCTGCTCGACATCCGCGCCATCTTCGGCGAGACCGCGGTGCGCCGGAAGATGCGCCTGAAGCTCATCGTGCATCTGGTGCGCAAGGAAACGATGGACCGCGACTTCGAACGGCTGCCGCATGAGCCGCTCAACGAGGACATCCTCGACGTCCCGATCAAGAAAATCGTGATCGCCGTCGATGCCGGGCGCAACCTTGCCGTGCTGGTGGAAGCGGCGGTGCGCAACACGATCCTCCAGCTTCGCGGCATCGACACCTATGCCGAGTTCCTCGAACGCCACAACAAAGCGATGACAAAGCCGGAATAGATCCGCCTGCACCGCGGTCAGCGCTTGATCTTGAACTCGCAGTTCTTCTTGGTGCAGGCGGCGTAGAGCGCGAGAGCGTGGTCCTGGAGCTCGAAACCCCGCGCCTGGGCGATGCTTTTCTGGCGCTTCTCGATCTCGGCGTCGAAGAATTCCTCGACGCGGCCGCAGTCCAGGCACACCAGATGGTCGTGGTGCTTTCCTTCGTTGAGTTCGAAGACCGACTTGCCGCTCTCGAAATGATTGCGAGACAGGATGCCGGCCTGCTCGAACTGCATCAGCACCCGATAGACCGTCGCGAGGCCGATGTCGGCATGGTCGGCAAGGAGGACCCGAAAGACGTCTTCCGCGCTCATGTGTCGCTGCGACGTGTTCTGGAACACCTCGAGCACCTTGATGCGTGGCAGGGTGGCCTTGAGGCCGCTGTTCTTCAGCTCTTCAGCGTGGGTCATGGCAGCCGGCCGCTCATGGCGCGCCGATAGAATCGCCTTCATCATAGAGCCTGCCGCGCGCCCGGCGTGCGGCCACCTCAGCCCATGCCTCGTTACCCGATCCACTTCCGCGGCGTGCTGCTTTCGACGCTGTCAATCGCCGGCTGCGCATCGCTGCAGACCTCCGACAACTTCCTCGGTGTCATCACACCGTATCGAGTCGAGGTCGTGCAGGGCAACGTCGTCACGAGCGAGCAGGCCGCTCTCGTCAAGCCCGGCCTGACTCGCGCGCAGGTCAAGGACGTGCTCGGCTCGCCGCTGCTCGCCGACCCGTTCCACGGTGACCGCTGGGACTACGTCTTCACGATCCGGCGACAGGGCACGGCGCCGCAACTGCGCCGTGTCGTGGCGCTGTTCAAGAATGACCTCCTGGTCAGCGTCGACACCGGCGGGGAGTTGCCGAGCGAGCACGACTTCGTCGCCTCGATCGATACCTTCAAGACCTCGCGTAACGCACCCCCGCTCGCATTGACCGACGAGCAGATCAAGGCGTTGCCGGTGCCGGTGCGGCCGCCCGCAGCCGACCCGGTGCCGCCTGCACCGACCCGCACCTACCCGCCGCTCGAGCCAGCGACATGAGCCAGGGCAAGCGGCGCGTCGCCATCGCCGGCGCGTCGGGCCGGATGGGCCGCATGCTGATCGAGGCCGTGACGACAAGCACCGACCTAGTGCTCGGCGGCGCGCTCGACCTCGCCGGCAGCGACGGCATCGGTGACGACGCCACCGCCTTCCTCGGCCGCACCAGCGGCGTCGTCATCGGCGACGACGTGCGCGCTGCGCTCGCCGCCTGCGACGTGTTGATCGACTTCACGCGGCCCGAAGGTACGCTCGCGCATCTGGCGATGTGCCGAGAGCTCGGCGTCGCCGCGGTGGTCGGCACCACCGGTTTCACGACTGCGCAGAAGTCCGAGGTCGCGGCGCTGGCCGAACATGTCGCGATCGTCATGGCGCCGAACATGAGCGTCGGCGTCAACGTCGTGCTCCAGCTTCTCGACGTCGCGGCACGGGCGCTGACCGATGGGTTCGACGTCGAGATCGTCGAGACCCACCATCGTCTGAAGGCCGACGCCCCGAGCGGCACGGCACTGCAGATGGGCGAAGTGGTCGCGGCAGCGCAAGGCACCCGGCTCGACGACCGCGCCGCCTACGACCGCGACGGCGTTCGCGTGCCGGGCGCGATCGGCTTCGCGTCGCTGCGCGGCGGCGACATCGTCGGCGACCACACGGTCCTGTTCGCCGGCACCGGCGAGCGCATCGAGATCACGCACAAGTCAACGAGCCGCGCCACCTACGCCGAAGGCAGCCTGCGCGCGGCCCGCTTCCTTGCCGGCAAGAAGAACGGCCTCTACGGCATGGCCGATGTGCTCGGTCTCGGTCTTGCCACGAAGGCGGTTTCGCCATGAGCGGCTTCTCGAACTTCTGGTCGCAAGGCGACGCCATCACGCGCGCCGTCGCTCTGCTGCTGCTGCTGATGTCGATCAGCGCCTGGGTCGTGATCTTCTGGAAGGGCTGGTTGCTGCATCGCGTCCACGTCGATCTGCAGCGCGCGGTGCCGGCCTTCTGGGCAGCGCCTTCGCTCGGCGCCGGTCGCGAGCAGCTGGCGACATTCGACCGCGAAGGCGTGCTGCATCCGCTGGTCGACGCGGCGCTGACGACACCCCCGGTCGGCACGCTCGAGGCCCACGGCCACGCCGACTCGCAGCTCACGAGGCGACTGCGCGATGCGCTCCATCGCATCCTCGGGCAGCTGCAGTTCGGCCAGGTCCTGCTCGCGTCGATCGGCAGCACGGCGCCCTTCATCGGTCTGTTCGGCACGGTCTGGGGCATCTATCACGCGCTGCTCAGCATCTCGGCAGCCGGCGCGATCACGATCGAGCGCGTCTCCGGACCGGTCGGTGAGTCGCTCGTGATGACGGCGGCCGGCCTCGCCGTCGCCATTCCTGCGGTGATCGCCTACAACGTGTTCAACAAGCGCGTGGCGGCGAGCGAGGCCGAGCTCGAAGGCTTCGCGCACGACCTCCGCGAGATGATGGTCGACGCCTCGTCGGCCGCCTGAGCCATGGCGTTCGGGCGCCTGGAGCGCACTCCCCGGGTGGCGCCGATGAGCGACATCAACATGACGCCGCTGATCGACGTCATGCTGGTGTTGCTGGTCATCTTCATGATCACCGCACCGCTGATGACGTCGAGCCTCAAGCTCGATCTGCCGAAGACGGACGCAGCCCAGCCGAGCGATTCGCCCCAGTTCATCGCCGTTGCCCTCGACCGCGACGGCCGCTATTTCTTCGGTGATGAAGTGGTCGACGCGGCCACCTTCACGGCACGCGTCTCCGCTGCGGCCAAGCGCAACGCGCAGACCGAGGTGCAGTTGCGGGCGGACCGCGGCGTGCCGTACGGCCGCGTCGCCGAGCTGATCGGGATCGTGCAGAAGGCCGGGCTGACACGCATCGGCTTCGTCACCGAGCCGGCCACCGCAGCCAGCGGGTCGTGATCGCTGCTGGCGTGCCGCGGCGTTCGGATCAGAACCCCTCGTACCGGCGCACGTAGGTCGCGAAGCGCGGCAATCCGCGCGGCGTGAGGTCGCGGTATCGATAGGTGATGACCTCGCCTGCGGCCGGCGGATCACGACGAAGTGCATCGCTCAGGCCGCTGCCGACGCGAAACCGCCTGCCGTCGCCGGTTTCGACGTCGAGGGCGCCGAGCTGGCCCGAGTACTTGCCCACGCCGCCACGATGGCCGACGACCTTCGCCTCGGCATCCAGATGAGGCTTGAGCTTGAGCAAGGCGTCGCTCCGACCTGGCGACCACGGCGCCGAGGCGACATGCAGCATCAGGCCCTCGCCGCCGGCCGCGATCGTGGCCTCGAGCCGGCGCTGGAGCGCGACGCGATCGGTACCGCGCAGTTGCGGTGCAGCGACAAGATGGCGAGCGCCGGAGCGGGCGACCAGGGCCGCGAGACGCTCTGCGCGCTCGGCGAAGCCACCACCTTCGCCCGGCATCTCGAACACCATGTAGAGAACGGCGCCCCACTCGTCGACGAGAGGCATCTTCTTGCGGACGACGCCGGAGAGTTCGTCGAATCGGCCACGACCGAGCCAGAGCTCGCCGTCGAGCGGGATCGCGGGCAGCGCTGCCACGAACGCGGGCGGCACCGAAACCGCTCGGCCGCTGCGGTGCCGCAGCACCCGGCCGTCCCAGACAGCACGTACGCCGTCGTACTTCTCGCTGACGAGGCAGAGCGCCGGGTCGACCTGGCCGGCGTAGACGCTCGCCAGCGTCGGCGCCAACCCGCCGGGCGGTGCGTCATCGCCTGCGGCCACCGCGGTGGCCGCAGCGTGCGACGTCCGCGCCCGGGCAAGGGGCGAGCCGACGAGAGCGGCGGTCGCGACCAGGGCGGTGCGTCGGGTCAGGTGGACAGCAGGGAAAGTCATGGCAGCTCCGTCGACAGCCCGGTTCGGGCGAGTGCCGCATCGTCACCAGCGCCATGTGCGGCGTCCATCGCCCGCGCCGGTGGAACGCCTCCCCCGATCGGGCGACTTCCCGGGCGCAAGCGGCGGCCGCACACGACACCGCTTTCTATAATCGATCGATGCCTTGCCACCCGCACGCCTGCCAGAACTCGCCCGCATGAACGCCGACTTCGACCCGCACGAGATCGAGCGCACGGCGCAAGCGACATGGGCCGCGGCCGATGCCTACAAGGTCGGGGAAGACGCGACCCGACCCAAGTTCTACGCCTGCTCGATGCTGCCCTACCCGAGTGGCCGGCTGCACATGGGCCATGTCCGCAACTACACCATCAACGACATGCTGGCGCGCCATCTGCGCATGACCGGCCTGAACGTGCTGATGCCGATGGGCTGGGATGCCTTCGGCCTGCCCGCCGAGAACGCGGCCATGAAGAACGGCGTGCCGCCGGCGCAGTGGACGCGCGAGAACATCGCCGCGATGAAAAAGCAGATGCAGGCGATGGGACTGGCGATCGACTGGAGTCGCGAGGTCACGACCTGCAGCCCCGACTACTACCGGTGGAACCAGTGGCTGTTCCTGCGGATGCTCGAGGCCGGCATCGCCGAGCGTCGCACCCAGATCGTCAACTGGGATCCGGTCGACCAGACCGTGCTGGCCAACGAACAGGTTGTCGAGGGTCGTGGCTGGCGCTCCGGTGCACCGGTCGAGAAGCGCGAGATTCCCGGCTACTACCTGAAGATCACCCAGTACGCCGACGAGCTGCTCGAGTGCGTGAAGACCGGCCTGCCGGGCTGGCCCGAACGCGTCAAGACGATGCAGGAGAACTGGATCGGCCGCAGCGAGGGCGTGCGCTTCGCGTTCCCCCACCACGTGCATGG
>JBDTCA010000258.1:0-5426 GCA_039923815.1 Caldimonas sp.
AGCGAAGCCGGACGAGAAGCCGGACGACAAGCCCGAAGCGAAGAAGGACGCGAAGCCTGACGCGAAGCCAGCCAACGCGAAGGAGGCGGCCTCGTGAGCGACAGCCTCGCGGCGCTGCGCCGCAAGATCACGGGCGCCGGCGATCTGCACGCGGTGGTGCGCACGATGAAGGCGTTGGCAGCGTCGAGCATCGGCGACTACGAGCGCTCGGTGCGCGCGCTCGCCGACTACGACCGCATGGTTTCGCTCGGCCTTGGCGAATGTTTTCGGCAGGCCCGGCTCGCTCCCGATGCCGCGCCCGATCGGGTGTCGAAAGGAGCGTCGGAGTCGATCGGTGCCATCGTCTTCGGGTCGGACCAGGGGCTCGTGGGCCCGTTCAACGACGTGATTGCCGCGCATGCGATCGCCGCCTTGGCGGCGTTGCCGGGCCGGGCGCAGGTCTGGGCGATCGGTGAGCGCGTCGAGGCCCACCTGAACGATGCGGGGCTGGAGGTGGTCGGCAGGTACGCCGTGCCCGACTCGGTCGAGGCCATCACGCCACTGGTCGCGCAGATCCAGATCGACAGCGAGGCGCGCCGCGCGCGGGGCGGCATGACGGAGGTCCACGTCTTTCACAACCGGCCGCTCGCGGCCTCGCTGTACGAGCCGGTCGACCAGCGGCTGCTGCCGCTCGACGCCGCCTGGCAGCAGAGCCTCGCGTCCGTGCCCTGGCCCGGCAAGATCGGCCCCGAGGTGCTGGACCACGGCGCCACGACCCTGCGCGCGTTGATCCGCGAGTACCTTTTCATCTCCCTGTTCCGCGCTTGTGCCGAGTCGCTCGCGAGCGAGAACGCCAGCCGGCTGGCGGCGATGGAGCGCGCCGACGGCAACATCAAGGACCTTCTCGAGCACCTGCACGGCCGCTTTCGCCGGCAGCGCCAGAGCTCGATCGACGAAGAGCTCTTCGACGTCACGGCAGGCTACGAAGCCCTGACCCCACAGTGATGAACATGGCGGCTGCTGACCATCCTCCGCACGTGTCGCCGAGCCTCTATCTCGTCCGACACGGGCAGACCGCGTGGTCGCTGTCGGGCCAGCACACAGGCAATACGGACATCGCGCTGACCCTGCACGGCGAGGACGAGGCCCGCGCGCTCCGACCTTGGCTGAAGCACGTTCATTTCGATCACGTGCTCACCAGCCCGTTGCGGCGGGCGCGGCGAACTTGCGAGCTGGTCGGGCTTGGCCCGCAGGCCGAGATCGAGCCGGACCTGAGGGAATGGGACTACGGCGACTACGAAGGCAAGCGGTCTGCGGACATTTGCCTCGGCCGACCGGGCTGGAACGTCTTTCGCGACGGCTGCCCGGACGGTGAGATGCCCGCGCAGGTCCGCGACCGCGCCGATCGGCTGATCACGCGCCTGCGAGCAATGGGCGGCAACATCGCGCTCTTCTCGCACGGTCAGTTCGGGGTCGCGCTGGCGGCGAGGTGGATCGGCCTGCCGGTGGTCGAGGCGCAGCATTTCCTGATCGGCACCGCTTCGCTCAATGTCCTCGGCTACAACCCTTCGCACCCGGAAATCCCGGTCATCGCGCTGTGGAACGCGACGCCGGCGATGTTCACGAGTCACCCGGGTTCCTGACGAGACGGCAGCCGGTGTCGACGAGCCCCTGTGCGGTCACCGGGACGCTCCCCACTTCCAGTTCCGGATCTCCGGCATGTCTTGGCCGTGCGCGTCGATGTAGACCTTGTGCTCGACGAGCTTGTCGCGAACCATCTGCTTCAGATAGGCGCCCTTGCTGCCGAGATGAGGCAGGCGGTCGACCACGTCCTGAACGAGATGGAAGCGGTCCAGGTCGTTCTGCACCCGCATGTCGAAGGCGGTGGTGATCGTGCCCTCTTCCTTGTAGCCGCGAACATGCAGGTTGCGGTTGGTGCGGCGATACGTCAGCCGGTGAACCAGCCACGGATAGCCGTGGAAGCCGAAGACGATGTGCTTGTCCCTGGTGAACAGGGAGTCGTATTCCGCGTCGCTCAGCCCGTGCGGATGCTCGCTGGCCGGTTGCAGCTTCATCAGATCGACGACATTGATCACCCGGATCTTCAGCTCGGGAAGATGCTCGCGCAGGATCGATACCGCTGCCAGGATCTCCAGCGTCGGGGTGTCTCCACAGCAGGCCATCACCACGTCGGGCTCGCTGTCCTGATCGTTGCTTGCCCATTTCCAGATGCCCAGACCCTGGGTGCAGTGCACGACCGCCTCCTCCACTGAAAGCCATTGCGGCAGCGCGTGTTTACCCGCGACGACCACGTTGACGTAGTTCCGGCTGCGCAGGCAGTGGTCGAAGGTCGACAACAGGCAGTTCGCATCGGCCGGCAGATAGACGCGAACGATGTCGGCCTTCTTGTTGATCACATGGTCGAGGAAACCGGGATCCTGATGGGTGAAACCGTTGTGGTCCTGCTGCCAGACGTGGGAGGCGAGCAGGTAGTTCAGCGACGCGATCGGCCGGCGCCACGGCAACTCCTTGGTGACCTTGAGCCACTTGGCATGCTGGCTGAACATCGAATCGATGATGCGGATGAATGCCTCGTAGCTGTTGAAGAGGCCGTGCCGCCCGGTCAGCAGGTAGCCCTCCAGCCAGCCCTCGCACTGGTGCTCGCTGAGCATCGAATCGAGAACGCGGCCGGCGGGAGCGAGGAACTCGTCGTTGGCCACGGTGGTGGCATCCCATTGGCGGTTGGTGACCTCGAATACCGCACCCAGCAGGTTCGAAAGCGTCTCGTCCGGGCCGAAGATGCGGAAGTTGCCTGGGTTCAGCTTGACGATGTCCTTGAAGAACTCGCCCAGCACGAGCGTGTCCTGTCCATCGATGGCGCCCGGTGAAGGCACCTGCAACCCATGCACCCGGAAGTCGGGCATGTGCAGGTCGTGCAGCAGGATGCCGCCGTTGGCGTTGGGATTGGCGCCCATTCGCCGCTCGCCCTTCGGCGCCAGGTCGGCCAGCTCCGCGATCAACCGTCCGCTCTCGTCGAACAGCTCCTCGGCCTTGTAGCTTTTCATCCAGCTCTCGAGTTGCGCGAGGTGCCCGGGATGCTCGGTGTCGACCAGCAGCGGCACCTGGTGTGCGTGGAACGTGCCCTCGACTGGCAGGCCATCGACGAATTTCGGTCCCGTCCAGCCCTTGGGCGACTTCAGCACGATCACCGGCCAACGCGGCCGGGTGGCACTCCTGGTGGCACGCGCCGAAGTCTGGAAGCGCAGGATGTCGGCGATGGCCTTGTCCATGACGGTGGCCATCAACTCGTGCATCGTCGCGGGGTCGTCGCCCTCGACGAAGTAGGGCGTCCAGCCGCAGCCGCGAAGGAACTGCTCCAGTTCGTCGGGCTCGATGCGTGCGAGCACCGTCGGGTTGCTGATCTTGTAGCCGTTCAGATGCAGGATCGGCAGCACGGCGCCATCGGTCACAGGGTCGAGAAGCTTGTTGGATTGCCACGCCGTGGCCAGCGGGCCGGTCTCCGCCTCGCCGTCGCCGATGACACACGCGACGATCAGTTGCGGGTTGTCGAATACGGCGCCGAAAGCGTGGCTGAGCGAGTAGCCGAGTTCGCCGCCTTCGTGGATCGACCCGGGCGTCGTCGGCGCGACGTGGCTGGAAATCCCACCCGGAAACGAGAACTGCTTGAACAGCTTCTTCAGCCCGGCTTCGTCCTGGCCGACGTTCGGGTAGACCTCGCTCCAGGTGCCTTCGAGGTACACGTTGCCCACGATCGCCGGCCCGCCGTGGCCGGGACCGGCGATGTAGATCATGTCCAGGTCGTGGTTCTTGATGACGCGGTTCAGATGGACGTAGATGAAGTTCTGCCCCGGTGTGGTCCCCCAGTGGCTGACGACGAGCGGCTTGATGTGAGCCATCGTCAGTGGTTCGCGCAGCAACGGGTTGTCGTAGAGGTAGATCTGGCCGACCGAGACGTAGTTGGCAGCGCGCCAGTAGGCGTTCACCCGTCGCAGTTCCTCGGTACCCAGGGTCCGGTCTTCGCGGGCATCCGGCGCCGTGACTTCGCGGTCCTGGGTCTTTCGGGTCAGTGTGAGTGTGTCGTTCATGATCGGTTCTTCTCGTTCAGTCGGTTTCGAGTGCATGGACCTTTTCGAGGCGGCGTCGGTGGCGCTCGGCGTTGCTGAAGCGGGCCGTCAGGAAGGTCTCGATGAGCTCCAGGGCGAGCGCAGATCCGATCACCTTGCCGCCCAGGCAGAAGACGTTCACGTCGTCGTCCTCGACGCCTTGCCGCGCGGAGAAAGAATCATGGATGAGCCCCGCGCGAACGCCGGCCACCTTGTTCGCTGCGATCGACGCGCCGATGCCGCTGCCGCACAGCGCCACGCCGCGTTCGACCTGCTTCGCCGCAACGGCCCGCGCCAGCGGAACGATGAAATCGGGGTAGTCGTCATCGGGGTCTGACCGGTACGCGCCGAAGTCCACGATCTCGTGACCCGCCGAGCGCAGCGACTGCGACAGCTCTTCCTTCAAGGCAAACCCGCCATGGTCGGCGGCGATTCCGATCTGCATCCCGTGTTCTCCGTGTCATGACCCGTTGCAGGTCAAGGCGGGTTGTGATCCGGTTCCCGGCGTTCAGGGGCCGCATCTGTTTCTCCGAAGAAGCAGGGTCGAAGATCACGGCCGGACCCGCCTATTTCGCGCTCGTGCCGATCTCGGATTTCATCCGCGCGTATTCGTCACGGGTGATGTCGCCTTTTGCATATCGGGCGTCGAGGATGTTCAGGGCGTCGCCACGCGGTTCGCCTTCGAACCGGCGATGAGCCCGGTAGGTGTAGCCCCAGTTTCCGACGCTCGAAAACACCAGAAGGAGGATGCCGAACCATAGAAACCAGCCCCAGCTGAAATACCAGTCGTTCCAGTACGCGTTGTGCATCGTCGTGCTCCTGTTCGGAACGACGGGTTCGTCGATCCAGGTCGGACCATGCGCTCGGGCTGTGCTCTTTTCCGTGCGGCAGCGCACGGTGTCCGCATGCAGCAAGGTAAAGGTGGGTGCCCGCCGCCGATGCGGTCATGGCAGAGGCTGCGCTTTGCATGCGTGCGCTTCCGCACAGACCCCGGCACGCGGGCGTGCTCCACTGCGTGCTTCACGTGACCCCGGTCGCGGCCGGCTTGCGCCAGGTTCTCCGCCTGCCGCGGAACCCGGTGTTCGGCGGCGCCGCGACAAGCCTGAGTCACGTGTCGGCGACCGCCCAGGCCTCGCGCCCGCGGACGCCAAGACCTCGAGACAACCTTCGGATCCCTACACCCCATGAGCACCCCCACCTTGACGCCGGAACTGCGCCAGCGCATCGACGCCTACTGGCGCGCCGCCAACTACCTGTCGGTCGGCCAGATCTACCTCTACGACAACCCGCTGCTGAAGCGGCCGCTCGCGCTGGCCGACATCA
>JBDTCA010000259.1:0-8851 GCA_039923815.1 Caldimonas sp.
TGCATGTGTAAGGCATGCCGCCAGCGTTCAATCTGAGCCAGGATCAAACTCTTCAGTTCGATCTTGATATTTACTCAATGAATTGAAGTGAACTTCACTTCATGAGCGTTTAAGGTCCATGAGACCTGAATCTTTCGACTCAGGCACTCTGCCTTGAACGCCCACACTTATCGGCTGTTAGTTTTTAAAGAACGGCGCCTTTCGGCGCGCCGCAGGTGACTTAGAACCGTCATCAGCGAAGACCACGATTCTCGCACTTTTCGAAGAGGCCTGTCAAGCATGGGGGCGATTCAATTGAATTCGACCGCCGAGTGCTTGGGCCGGCTCCTTCTTCCCGGGCCCGCACTATAGCCGACGAGATGTGAGCCAGCGGCGGTAGCCTAGGAGATGAGTGCAGGCGATCGTGCAACTTCGGCGCAGCGCCTCTCAGGGTCATCAGCACCGAGGATCTCGGCGATGCGGTTCGCCCAGGCACCGGCCTGCGTGGCCAGCACGCGCTCCTTGACGGCAACGATCTGCGACGGATGCATGGAAAAGCTGCGAAGCCCCATGCCCAAGAGCAACTCGCTGAAGCCAGGGTCGCCGGCCATTTCGCCACAGACGCTCACGCTCTTGCCCATGGCGCGAGCCTGCGCGATCGTTCGTGCGACAAGCTGAAGCACAGCGGGATGCCAAGGGTTGTACAGGTGCGCGACGGCTTCGTCGGCACGATCGATCGCGAGCGTGTATTGAATGAGGTCGTTGGTCCCAATGGAGACGAAATCAAAGTAGCGAAGGATGCTGTCGACGATGAGTGCCGCAGCGGGCACTTCGACCATGGCCCCGAGCTCCACGCTGCCATAGTTGCGGCCCGCGTCATCAAGTTGTTGACGGGCCCGCGCCACGGCCTCGACGGTCTGTCGTACCTCGCTCACATGCGCGACCATCGGGATGAGGATGCGCACCGGGCCGTAGGCCGACGCACGCAGCAGCGCCCTGAGCTGCTGCCTGAACATCGCTGGTTCCGACAGGCTCCAGCGGATAGCGCGCAGACCCAACGCAGGGTTCAGCGCATGCTCATGACGTAGCTCGTTCGCCGACATGCGATCGAGGGCCTTGTCGGCGCCGATGTCCACCGTTCGAATGGTGACCGGCCACCCGCGCATCGCCTCGACCGCAGTGCGATACGCCTCGAACTGCTCGTCTTCTCCCGGCAGTTCACCGTCGCGATTCATGAACAGGAATTCGCTGCGAAAAAGACCGATGCCGACCGCCCCGGCATCGAGCGCTGCAGCGGCGTCGCCAGGCCGCTCGATGTTCGCGAGGAGCTCCACATACTCACCATCGAGCGTCGCCGCGCGAAGTGGTCGCAACCGTGCCAGGCTCGCGCGTCCGCGATCTCGCTCTCGTTCGATTGCGCGGTATTCCTCGACGATGGCCGCGGGCGGGTCGACGAGGACCGTGCCGGTGTCGCCATCGATGACGACCCAGTCGTCCTGTCGAATCAGTCGGCTCGCTTCGCGTGCGCCGACGACTGCAGGGATGTCCATGCTGCGCGCCACGATCGCTGTATGCGAAGTCTTGCCGCCGACGTCCGTGACGAAGCCGAGAAAGACTCCGCCTTTGAAGTGGAGCATGTCGGCAGGTGAAATATCGCCGGCCACGAGCACGAGCGGGTCGCCGCTGCTGCTCTGGCCACTGGCGTGGGCAGCAAGCGGCGAGGCGCCGTCTTCGCCGCGAGCGAGCACACCGAGCAGGCGCTCTACCACCTGTTCGAGGTCGGCCTTGCGCTCGCGCAGATAGAGGTCCTCCATCTCGTCGAACTGTCGTGCCAGTACTTCGAGCTGTGCCGAGAGCGCCCACTCGGCGTTGTAATGGCGCTCGCGGATCCAGTGCTTTGTCGCATCTGTCAGCGAGTCGTCGTGGAGCAGCATCAGATGCACGTCGAGAAGGGCGGACAGTTCCGCTGGTGCCTCCGTCGGCAGCTCACGCTGCATCGTCGTCAGCTCCGACGCGACAAGATCGCGCGCGCACCGCAGCCGTTCTATTTCCGCTTCAACCTCGTGATCCCCGATGTAATAGTGCGCAACGTCGATGCGACTCGACGCGACAAGCACCGCGCGGCCGATGGCGATGCCCTTGGAGACCGGCAGGCCAAACAGCTGAAAACTCATGGCACTGCGCTATTGGCCTTCGCCGAACTTGGCGGCGATGAGTGCGAGCAGCGCGGCCATCGCCGCCTGCTCATCTTCGCCGTCGGTCTCGATTTCGACGTCACTGCCGAGCCCGGCGGCAAGCATCATCACGCCCATGATGCTTTTCGCGTTGACGCGTCGGCCGTTGCGACTCATGAAGACTTCGCAGCGAAAGCCGCCGGCAAGCTTGGTCAGCTTGGCCGAAGCACGGGCATGAAGACCGAGCTTGTTACTGATCCTGATCGTCTGTTTGAGCACCGCCGCGAGGCCCCTGGTTTTGCGGCCGCGACGTCGCGACCTGCATGACTCCCTGAGTGGCGCCGGCCATCGCCCGTGCCACGACGGCGTCGAGCGACTCATGGCCGTAGCAGAGCGTGCGCCAGAGCATCGGCACGTTGACGCCGGCAACGACCTTGACATGAACGCCGTCGGCCAGCTTCAGGGCAACGTTGCAAGGCGTGGCGCCGAACACGTCAGTGAGGATCAGCGTGTCTGGCATGCCGACCTGCTCGAGCAGTCGACGACCCTGCGCCACGATCTCCTCCAGTGGCGTGTCGGGCGACACATCAAGCGCCGCCAACTGTTTCGCGCAGTCGGGAAAGGCGTGTTCCGCGACGGTCCGCAGCGACGACGCAAGCGGCGCATGGGCAATGATCAGAAGTCCTGGCATGTCGACAGATTATGGGCAGTTACAGCATGTCGGCGCTGCCGCTCATTGCGTGCGGACTGCATCGAAGAAGGTGCCGACCGTTTCTGCAGTCACGGGTCGGTCGATGGCGAGGATGGTGGCCTGGAGGAGCGTGACGCCGCGGCTGAAGAATGCGGCGTGCTCCACCACCACGCGACCATCGGGCAACCGACCGTCGATGCGGACGCGGCCGGCCCGCGCATCCGGTGTCGTCCGGGCCGAAGGCGCCGAGGCCGCCGCTGAGACGATGCCGCCGATGTTGACGACGGCGAGTTCGCGCAGCGCTGTCAGGAGCGGCGCCACACGATCGGCCTGCCCGGCGTCAGCCACTGCGAGTGAAAAGGTGGCACCGCCGGCACTGCACGAATGGAGGTGCATGACCAGGGTGTCACTGCCGACCCTGACGCTTCGTTCAACATGCGCCGGACGGCAGGGAAAAAGCATGGTGACGCCGCTGCCTTCGGGCCGGGCCTGGCGCCAGTCGAGCGTCGGCGAGCAGGCGGCCAGCGTTCCTGCGATCACGCTGAAAAGCACGCCCGCGCGCAGCGCGAGCGACATCGCGCCACCTCGATCGCCGCCACATTCGAGCCCGTCCATCGGGTCATTATCCGAGGTCAGCACCAGCCTGCTCACGGACAATCCGGTCATGGACAGTGCCTTGCCGACACCCGCCTTCGACTCGCCAGCCGACGCCGCCCAAGCGCTTGCCGGCGTTCGCGTTCTCGACCTTTCCCGCGTGCTCGCAGGACCGTGGTGCACGCAGACGCTGGCCGACCTCGGCGCCGACGTCGTCAAGGTCGAGCGGCCTGCGAAGGACGGCCAGCCCGGTGGCGACGACACGCGCGGCTGGGGTCCGCCGTTCCTCAAGGACGCTGCCGGGCAAGACACTGCCGAGGCCGCCTACTACCTTGGCACCAATCGCAACAAGCGCTCGATCACGATCGACATCGCCACACCGCAAGGCGCCGAGCTCGTCCGAACGCTGGCTCGCAGCGCCGACGTCATGGTCGAGAACTTCAAGGTGGGCGACATGGCGCGCCACGGCCTCGACGCCGCCTCGTTGCTGGCCCTGAACCCGCGTCTCGTCTACTGCTCGATCACGGGGTACGGCCAGACCGGGCCGTACCGCGAACGTGCCGGCTACGACTATGCCGTCCAGGGCCTCGGCGGCTTGATGAGCGTGACCGGTCCGTCGCGCGCGGAAATCGCCGACGACGCCCCCGGCGGCGGCCCGCAGAAAGTGGGCGTCGCCGTCGCCGACCTGTTCACGGGCATGTACGCCACGACCGCCATCCTCGCCGCCCTCCGCCATCGTGACCGCACCGGCCAGGGCCAGGCGATCGACATGGCATTGCTCGACACTCAGGTGGCCATGCTCGCCAACCTCGGCGCCGGCTACCTCGCCACCGGCATCGCGCCACAACGCGCCGGCAACGCGCACCAGAACATCGTGCCGTACCAGGTCTTCGAGGTCGCCGACGGTCACCTCATCCTCGCCGTCGGCAACGACGGACAGTTCGCGCGCTTTTGCGCCGTGGCAGGCTGCCCGGAGATCGCTGCGGACCCCCGGTTTTCGCGCAACGCCGGCCGCGTCCGTGGTCGCGACGTGCTCGTGCCGATGCTCGCCGCACGCATGAAGGCGCGCACGAGAGCAGACTGGCTCAGCGCACTGGAAGCCGCAAAAGTGCCATGCGGCCCCATCAACGATCTTGCAGAGGTGTTCGCCGATGCGCAGGTGCGCGAGCGTCGCATGACGGTCGAGCTGGCTCATCCGCTGGCTGGATCCGTTCGACTCGTCGCCAGCCCGATGAAGCTCTCCGCGACGCCGGTTCAGTACCGATTGGCGCCGCCGCTTCTCGGTGCAGACACAAATGCGATCCTCGAAGAGCTGGGCCTGGACGCGGAAGCGATCACCAACTTGCGCGTATTCGGCGCAATCTAGAGTGCGGCAGCTTGAGACCGCAAACAGTGAACAAGTTGTCACATTCGACAAGTTTCCGTACAGGCGAGCATCCTCGGGTGCTGTGCCCACTGGCGTGGAAAAAGGTCGGCGCCGACACTCGCCGCTGACCCTGGCAGCCAAAGCCTGCCCGGGCACGCACCCTGCTTCGAGAAGAAGATGATCGTCATGTCCGAAAGCCGCCCCGCCGCCGCTTCAATTCCGTCGTCGACCGTGCCAGCCCGCGACGACGGTCGTCGCTGGCCGGAGCTCGTGTCCCAGGTCGGCGCCGAGATCGCCGAGCCGTTGACGGCCGCGCTCGAACGCATCCACGTGCTCACCGCCACCGGCAAGATCGATCGCGCCGGCCTTCGCGCGTTGCGCGACGAGGTCGAGCAGGCGCGCCAGGCCGGCATGATCGGCCAGCAGCTGACACGTTTCGCGTCGGGCAAGGTGCGGCAATCGCACGAGGTCCTGCAGCTGGAGGAGGTGCTCAAGAGCGTGCTGGCACTGCGCAGCCGCGAGACCCAGGCGCGCGGAATCGCACTTAAACCGCAGCTCAAGTCGGCGCGCATCATCGTCGACGGCTCGCTGCTGTTCAGCCTGCTCAACGCCACGCTCGACTGGGCCCTCGCCAACGCCCACGCGCACATCGACTTCATGGTCGATTTCAAGACCTGGCCCGTGCATGCGCGCCTGACCTGCCGGTTCGCGAACCGGCCCGCGGATCAGCAGGACGAGAGCGTGACCACGTCCTCATCGCCGCGCCTCGATTCGCTGACCTGGCGACTCATCGAGCAGACCGCGTGGACGATGGGTCTCGAAGTCGACCGCAAGGACATCGACGGCGTCAGCACCCTTGTCTTCGAATTTCCGAGGACCGCAGGCGACGAGATGGCAGGTTTGTCGGCTTCCGAGATCGACGACGCCTCGCTTCAATCGGGCAATTCGAAGGCGCTTGCGGGCAGCCACGTGCTGGTGATCGCCTCGCGCCGCGAGGTCCGCGTCGTCATCCGCGATGCCTTGCGCAACATGAGTCTGCTGATCGATTTCGTCAGCTCGGTCGACGAGGCGACGAGCTTCTGCAAGGAAGGCCTGCCCCACGCGATCATCGTCGAGTCGATCCAGAAGGGCGGCCGCTTCTCGCACTTTCGCGACGACATCGTCGCCGAGGTGCCGGGCTTCGTCTTCATCGAGATCCTCGAGCAGGGCTCGACCTTCGAGATGTCGGGCACCAACGGCGCCCGGATGGCACGCATCGGCCGCGACGTCATCGCCAGTTCGTTGCCGGCAGCGCTGATGTTCGAGCTGTCGCGCAGCCTCTGACGCTTCGCTTATCCCTCAGCGACCGAACACGCGCGCCAGCAACGCGCTGCCGGTGCCGATCGGATCGCGGCGGATCTTCCGCTCCTCCTGGGCGATCATGAAGTAGAGGCCGTCGAGCGCCTTTTTCGTCACGTAGCGTTCGATGTTGGCGTCGTCGCCCTTCACCAAGCCCAGACTCGACGCCTTGCCGGCGACCGCGTTGAACCGCTCGGCGAGATCGACACGCCGGGTTTCGCGGGTGACGATCGGCAGGAAGCGCTCGCCGAGCGGACCCCGCGTCTTGTCGGCGAAGAAGCGCGTCACCGAATCGTCGCCGCCGCTGACGATGCGGCGCGCGTCGCCGATGCCGATGCCCTTGACCGCGGCCACGAGCAGCGACTTCGCCTCCGGCACCGCCGCCTCGGCGGCGCGGTTCATCGCCGTCACCAGCTCGTCGACGCGGCCTTGCTGGCCGGTGAATTTGGCCAGCTTGGCGGCGTCTTTCAAGAAGCCAGGCAACGGGATCCGGACGTCCGGGTTGCCGAGAAAGCCGTCGCGCTGACCGAGCAGGCCGACAGCCGCCACAGCGCCTCGCTCGAGGGCTGCCCGCAGCCCGGAAGCGGCGTCGGACTCGCTCGCGGGCTCTGCCTTCGCGGCAGCACCAAGCAGGATCAGCGCCGAACTTCCGGCGAACGAAAGAACACGGCGACGATGCATGGGGATCTCCTTGTCTGGCCACGGGGCAAGCGTCATTCTCGGCTTCTGTGAGGCGCGGCGCACGGGAGCGGCTCAGCGCACGCGCAAGCCCGCAATCGCTGCGCCGACGATCAGGACGGTGGCGGCGGCGGTCCACGCCGTCAGCGGCCGGGCCGTCGTGGCGGAGAGCAGCAGCGTCGACGCCAGTGGCGTCAGATAGCTGAGGATGCCGATGCGCAACGTGTCGCCGCGCTTGAGCGCGGCGTCCCAGAGGAAAAAGGCGCACCCGAGCGGGCCGATGCCGGTGGCGGCGATCCATGCCCAGTCGGTCGCCGACAGCGCTGCCGGCGACTCGAAGGCAGCGTGGCACAGCAGGGAAAGCACGCCCGACACCAAGCCGAACAATCCGACGGCAGCGGTCGAGAACGGCGCCACGCGACGCGTCAGCAGCGAGTAGCTGGCCCAGACGAACGCCGAGCCGGCGGCGGCAACGTAGCCCCAGGCGAAGCCGCCGCTGCCGGCCGCCGTCATCGCACTGCCGCCGACGATGGCCAGCGCCGCTCCGGCAAAGCCGGCCAGCGCGGCCAGCAAGTGCACCGGCCGCAGCCGCACGCCGGGCAAGAACGCCGGCGCCAGCACCACGATCAGCAGTGGCCAGAGGTAGTTGACGAGATTGGCCTCGAGCGGTGGCGCATGTGCAAGCGCGACGAACAACAGCACGTGAAAACCGAACAGACCGTAGACGCCCAGCGCGAGTGTCGACGCCGGCATCCGCCACTGTCGTGCCAGCGGCCACGACGGCAGGCTGCCGATGACCAGCGCAAGGCCCGTGAGCAGGAAAGGCGGCACATGCGCCAGAGCGGCGCCGAGCGACGCCAGCGTCGCCCACAGCGCGATGGCGCCCAGCGCCAGAAAGGTTGCCGTCACGCAGCCGGCGGCGACCTCGGCGCCGGCCTCAACGCCACCAGCGGTCGATCACCCACACGACAGCGAAGACCCCGACCGCGATCGCGACATTTCGTCTCCGGTGGGCGCCACTGTCGAACCACGACGACATGTCCCACGACTCGTTGCCCAGCCCGGGCCTTTCGCGCGACTCGGCGTCCATCGCCGCAGCCCACTCGCGCCGCCGCGGCAAGTCCGCATCGAGCGCGTCGAGACGGCGCTTGATGACGTGCGCAGACGGGTGCGCTGCCGCTTCGCGCAACGCCGGCGCCAGCGCCTGCACGCACGCATTGGCCTCCGCCAGCGAGGTGATCGCCAGCGTGGCGCCGCACTGCGAGCAGCTCACCGTCTCGCCGTGCGGCAAGGCGACGCCGCAGGCCGCGCATTGCAAGGCGCCCTGCCGCGCCGGCTCGGCGCTGAGCGCATTCGGCTCGAGCGTGTCGAGCGGATCGACCGCGCGTGCCAGACGGGCGATATCGAGAAGGCTCGGCACCGAGAGGCACGAGCGGCACTGTTCATCGTGCGCATCGAGGCTGGCACCACAGTTGACGCAGTCGATGCGGCCCTTGTCGCGCAGCAGTCTGGCGCGGTCGATGCGAGACATCGGCCGCAGCAACCCCTTCTCGCCGAGGAACTGCGCGAACGACTGATAGGCGCCGTGTCGCCGCTCGCACTGCAGCTGCGTCGAGTGGCCCCAGCGCGACTGGTTGTGCACCGTCGCAAGCCTGCCGTCGCAGCGCGGACAGCGCGGGTCGGGCCGAAGCAGCGCATGCGGAAGCGCGTGGGAGAGCGCCATCGTGTCGATGAGCTGGAGCAGCGCCGGGCCGGTGAGCTGCGCCGTCTCGGTGAGGTCGAACCAGACGAGGTCGCAACCGGGGCACAGGTCGAGCTCGACACAGCTGCCGTAGTGGCCGGGCAGTGCCAGCCGCTGCATGAGCTGGCGGCAATTGCCGCAGCCGAGGAGCGGATCCCGCCTGACGACCGGAGTCGCCACCCGCATTCAGGCGCCGACGGCCCGGGCCAGGGGGGCATCCCCGGCGCCCGTGTTCACGACGCCGGCCGCATGGGCCTGCTGATCGGCGTGGTAACTCGACCGCACCATGG
>JBDTCA010000260.1:0-2959 GCA_039923815.1 Caldimonas sp.
CAGGTCGCCCAAAGATTGACGACGGTCGGCTTGCCGACGAACGCATCGAGTTGGCGACTCGGACCCTCGAGCGTCGTGAAGGCGAGCGAGGGCAGCTTCTGCTGCGTGTCTGCACTGAACGAAAGCAAGACCGAACCAGCGACGAAGATGGCCGAACCCGCCAGACCGGCCCAGCGCAGCGGCTTGGCCAGAGCAGGCGCGCGGTGCGCCCTCTGGAGCGCATACAGCCAGGCAGCCACCAGGCCGACGGCCGGATTCCAGCCGCCGTCGCGAATGTCGAGGACGCCGAGCGGCGCCGCCAGGTAGAGGGTGCGGTACTCGAACACGAATCCCAGGCGCGCCAGTACGAGGCCGACCAGGACCGCCTGCCACACGGCGCCGTCGACATTGATGCCGGTGTTTCGGCCGAGCCGGTGCGCGATGAATAACGTCGCACCCGTCGAGGCCAGCACCAGCAACAACGTCATCGGCAGCAGCAGCGGCCCGAGCTGAACGGCGTGGTTCAAGCGGCGCTGCCTCGCCCTGCCACCTTGCCGAGCACGTCGAGAGGAATCTTGAGGTAGCTCACACCGTCGTCTTCGACCGGAGGCATGCCACCGGCACGAATGTTGACCTGGATCGCCGGCAAGATGAGCGTGGGCACGTCGAGCGTGGCGTCGCGTGCCTCGCGCATCGACACGAACGCCGCCTCGCTGACGCCGTCGTGCACATGGATGTTGCGAGCGCGCTGGTCGGCCACCGTCGTCTGCCACGCGGGCTGGCGGCCAGCGGGCGGATAGTCGTGGCAGACGTAGACCGTGGTCTCGGGCGGCAGTTCCAGGATGCGCCGCATCGACCGGTAGAGGGTGTGCGCGTCGCCACCGGGAAAGTCCGCCCGCGCCGTGCCCACGTCGGGCATGAAGAGCGTGTCGCCCACGAACACAGACCCATCGACGACATAGGCCATGTCGGCCGGAGTGTGGCCCGGCACCAGCAACGCGGTCGCCTGAACATTGCCTATCTGGAAGACCTCCCCGTCGTGGAAGAGATGGTCGAACTGGGCCCCGTCAGGAAAGAATTCCGGACCCAGGTTGTAGAGCTTCTTGAACGTCGCCTGAACCTCGCGAATGTGTTCGCCGATGGCGATCCGGCCACCCACCCTGCCCTGCAGATAGCGCGCCGCCGAAAGGTGATCTGCGTGGGCATGGGTCTCGAGGATCCACTGCACCGTCAGCTCGTGCTGTTCGAGGTGAGCCAGCACCGTGTCGGCCTGTGTCGTCGAGGTGCCGCCAGACTTGAAGTCGAAGCCGAGCACCGGATCGATGACCGCCGCGCAACGCGTCGCCGGATCGTGGACGACGTAGGTCACCGTCCCCGTGTGGGCGTCGAAGAACGAGGCGACGGGCGTACGTTTCGTCATGGCGGCACCAGATTCGATATGTTGATAGACATTATGTATAGTAATATATTGAAGTCAATCTGATCCAACCAGATCTCGAAACCAGACCATGCGCCGCACCCGCACCGTGATCGATCCTGCCCTGCTTCGGCACGCTGCCGAGGATGCTGTCGGCGCGTTGAAGGTGCTGGCCAACGAAGACCGCCTGCTGCTGCTGTGCCAGCTGTCACAGGGCGAGATGAGCGTGGGCGAGCTCGAAGAGCAGCTCGACATTCGCCAACCCACCCTCTCGCAGCAGCTCGGTGTGTTGCGCACCGAAGGGGTGGTGACGACCCGACGCGACGGCAAGCGCATCTTCTACAGCGTGGCCGATGCCAAGGTGATCCAGCTGCTCGAGCTCCTCTACCGACTCTATTGCCCGAAGGACTGAACCGATGACGATCGACTGGAACGCCTTCACGCCGTGGACGGCTCTGGCCGGCGGCGTGCTCATCGGCTGCGCGGCAGCGACGCTGGTGCTGTTCAATGGCCGGATCGCCGGCATCAGCGGCATCCTCGGCGGCTTGCTGAGGCCCGCGCAGCGCGACGTGGGCTGGCGCGCGGCTTTCGTGCTCGGGCTCGTCGCCGCTCCGGCGCTCTACGCACTGGCGGCCGCCGTGCCGCGCCCGGTCATCGACGCGGGATGGGGTGCCCTCGTGCTGGCGGGCCTGCTCGTCGGCATCGGCACGCGGTACGGCTCGGGCTGCACCAGCGGCCACGGCGTGTGCGGCTTGTCCCGCCTGTCGCCGCGCTCGCTCGTGGCGACGCTGGTCTTCATGGGCGCGGGCGTCGTCACCGTGTTTGTCGTTCGTCATCTGCTCGTCATCTAGGAGCCACCGTGCCCATCTTCACCGCGTTGCTGGCTGGTCTCGTCTTCGGTCTGGGTCTCATCGTCTCCGGCATGGCCAATCCAGCCAAGGTGCTCGGCTTCCTCGACGTCGCAGGTCGCTGGGACCCCTCGCTCGGTTTCGTCATGGGCGGCGCCATCGCCGTCGGCGCCGTGGCGTTCGCGGCCGCTTCGAGACGAACCGTTTCCGTCCTCGGTCTCGGGATGAAACTGCCCGCATCGGACACGATCGATCGTCGCCTGGTCGTCGGCGGCCTGCTGTTCGGGATCGGCTGGGGCATTGCCGGCTTCTGCCCGGGCCCGGGCCTCGTGGCGCTCGGCATGGGCGAGGCCAAGGCCGCCGTCTTCGTGGCGGCGATGCTGGTCGGCATGGCATGTTTCGAATTGCTCGAACGGCGCCGTCTGCCCCTAGCCGGCTCGACGGCGTAGCGGCTTCGACGGCCCCTTCCTGGTCGGTGCAACGCGCGACGCCACCGCCACCGACTTTGGTGGCTATGCACTGACCAGCCGCCGCAACCAGTCCAGCAACACCACCGGCAACAACTCCGGCCGCGGCAGCAGCGCGTAATGCTGCGGGCCGAAGACGAACGGCAGGTAGTTGGCGGCCTGCCGATCCACCGTCAGGCAGAACGGTGCAATGCCCTGCAGCCGGGCTTCGGTGACGGCCTGGCGCATGTCCTCGACGCCATAGCGGC
>JBDTCA010000261.1:0-7308 GCA_039923815.1 Caldimonas sp.
ACGCGTCGCTGCGGGGTCGGGATTCGAACCAGCTCGAGCATCTCGACGGCGCGCTCGAGTGCAGCCTTGCGGCCCAGGCCCTCGTGCAGCCGCAGGCTTTCCGCGATCTGCTCGCCGACGCTGTAGACCGGGTTCAACGAAGTCATCGGCTCCTGGAAGACGATCGCGATCTCCTTGGCGCGGATCCTCCGCATCTCGTCGGCACTGGCGGTGACGAGGTCCTTGCCCTGCCACAGCACCTGACCGCCCGCGATGCGGCCGGGCGGCATCGGCACGAGCTTGAGCACCGTCATCGCCGTGACCGTCTTGCCACAGCCCGACTCGCCGACGACGCTGACGGTCTGGCCGCGCTCGATCGAGATGTCGACACCGTCGACGGCGTGCAGCCAGCCATCGTCGGTCTTGAAGTGGACCTTGAGGTCCCTGATCTCGAGAAGGGGCATCAGAGGATCCTGCGCGGGTCGAGCGCATCACGCAGCCCGTCGCCGACGAAGTTGATGCACAACACGGCCAGGAAGATCGCGGTGCCCGGAAACATCGCCCAATGCGGCGCGATGTCGAGGTATTCCTTGCTGTCGAAAAGGATGCGGCCCCAGGTCGGGATGTCGGGTGGAAAGCCGAGGCCGAGGAACGACAGCGTCGACTCCGCGATGATCGCCGCCGCGACGTCGATGGTGCCGGCCACGATCACCGGGCCGAGCGAATTGGGCAGGATGTGACGGATGACCTGGCGAGGCACCGAGGCACCGAGCGCCCGGGCCGCCTCCACGAACTCCTTCTCGCGCAGCGAAAAGAACTGCGCCCGCACGAGCCGCGCCACCGGCATCCAGCGAAAGCCGCCGATCACCAGCACGATGAGGAGGAAGACCCCGACTTCCGGGCCGAAAGTCTGCTTCAGCGACTCGCGAAACAGGTAGATCAGGATCAGTAGCAGCGGCAGCTGCGGCAGCGAGAGGAACAGGTCGGTCACCCACATCAGCGCGGTGTCGACCGCGCCGCGCGAGATGCCGGCGATGGCGCCGATGGTGACGCCGACGAGCATCGCCATCAGCATCGCTGCCAGGCCCACCGCCAGCGAGATGCGACCGCCGTAGAGCATGCGCGAGAAGATGTCCTGGCCGAGGTCGTCGGTGCCGAGCGGATGGGCAAGCGAGGGCGTCGCCAGACGGGCGCTGAAGTCGATCTCGTTGATCGGGATCTTCCAGAACAGCGGTCCGAACGCAACCATCAGCACCATCGCCGTCAGCACGGTGAGGCCGGCGACGGCGAGCTTGTGGCGGCGAAAGCGCCGCCACGCCTCGGCGCCGGGCGAGACATTGCGCAGCCGGGCCGGCGCCGCGGCGCTAGCGGAAGCTGATGCGGGGATCGAGCCAGCCATAAAGCAGATCGGCGATGAGGTTGAAGAGGATCACGAGGCAGGAGAACACGAAGGTCACGGCCATGATCACCGGCGTGTCGTTACGCAGGATGGCGTCGATGAGCAGCGAGCCGATGCCCGGGACGCGAAAGATCTGCTCGGTGACGATGGCCCCGCCGAAGACCTGCGGCATCGTCAGCGCCACCAGCGTCACCACCGGGATCAGGGCATTGCGCACGACGTGCTTCATGACGACGGTGCGCTCCTTCAGGCCCTTGCTCCGCGCCGTGGTGACGTAGTCGAGCCGGATGACGTCGAGCACCGCCGAGCGCACGTAGCGCGTCCAGCCGGCGCCCTGGAACAGGCCCAGCACCATCACCGGCATGATCGCCTGCTTGATGTGCGCCCACCACCACGGCCAGCCGCTGCCGGCGATGTCGGCGCGATAGACGAACGGCAACCAGTCGAGCTTGATCGAGAACAGCAGGATGAACAGCAGGCCGGTGAAGAAGGTCGGCAGCGAGAAGCCGACGAAGGCGAGCGTGCTGGCGATGCGGTCGAACCACGAGTAGGGCCGCGCCGCGGAGTAGATGCCGACCGGCAACGCGATCGCCAGCGCCACGACCTGCGAGGCGCCGATCACCGCGAGCGTGACCGGAACGCGCTGCCAGATCAGCGTGTCGACGTTGACCCGGCTGATGAACGAGAAGCCCCAGTCGCCGCGCACCATCGCCAGCAGCCAGTGGAAGTAGCGCTGCCAGATCGGATCGTCGAGGCCGAACTGGATGCGCAGGTTCTCGCGCACCGATGCCGGGATGTTCGGGTTGTTGGCCATCTCGCCGAACGGGTCGCCCGGCGCCAGCGCCAAGACCGTGAACAGCACGACGCTGATGCCGAGCAGGCTCGGCAAGGCGATGAGCAACCGCCGCAGGAGGTAGTGGCCCACGGCGGGCAGTCAGCGATTCGCGAAAAAGTTCGGCAGGGAAGAAACCGGCGCGTCAGGTTTCGCGATACCAGTTCTGCAGCGACGAGAAGTCGAGGTCCCAGCCGGAAAGCGTGGTCACCAGCTTCAGGTTGCCGCCGCGCACGCGCGGCCGGCTGATGAGCGGAATCACGAAGTTGTCGCCGACGACCAGGTCGTTCATCTTGATGTAGATGGCGGCGCGCTTGACCGGATCGAGCTCGGAGGAGCCCTGCAACGCCAGCTTGTCGTACTCGGCATTGACCCAGCGGCAGATATTGCGGCCCTGCCACTTGTTCGCCTTCTGCGAGACCTCGTCGGACTTGTACTGGTCCATGAAGCGCTCGGCATCGGGCGCGGTCATGGTCGTGGTGTACATCTGCATGTCAGACCAGAACTTGCCATAGGTGTCGGGGTTGGCGACGTCGGACGAGAAGAACACCGAGGCCGTGACGGACTTCAGCTCGAGATCGATGCCGGCTTTCTGCGCCGACTGCTTGATGATCGCCTGCTCCTTCTGGCGCGTGCCGTTGATGGACGTCTGATAGACGAACTTCATCTTCTTGCCGTTCTTCTCGCGAATGCCGTCGGAGCCCTTCTTCCAGCCCGCGCCTTCGAGCAGCGCGTTCGCCTTGTCGATGTTGAACTCCCACTTCGTGTTGGGCGAGCGGAAGCGCGGCGGGTTGTTCATGAAGTTGGACGTCGCCGTTCCGGTGCGCCCGTAGATGAACTCCTGGATCCCCTTGCGGTCGCAGAGCACCGCCATCGCCTGGCGCACGGCGGGGTCGTTGAAGGCGAAATGCTTGCTCTTGATGCTGCCGCGCTCGCCATCGACCTCGTTGAACGGGTCGGTGGGGTTGAGCTGGATGAATTCGATGTCGCCGCCCGGCACGATATGCACCCGGCCCTTGCCGCCGGCCTCCATGCGCTTGAGCACTTCGTCTTCGACCTGCAGGTTCCAGGCATAGTCGTATTCGCCGGTCTGCAGCACCGCTCGCGCCGCCGAGGTCGCGTCGCCGCCGCCCTTGATCTCGATGGTGTCGAAATACGGCCGGTTGGGCATGTGGTAGTTCATGTTGATCTCGCCGAGCACGACATCGCCCGGCTTGAAATCGACGAACTTGTACGGCCCCGTTCCCACCGGCTTCAGGTTCGCCGGTGCCTCGCGCGACTTGGCGCCGCTGTAGGCAGCGAACACGTGCTTGGGCAGGATGGCGCCCTCGGCGGCGACGAACGCGGTGGCCCAGAACGGCGTCGGCTTCGGGTAGGTGATGCGGATGGTGTGGGCGTCGACCTTTTCGACCTTGAGATCCTTGTAGACGCCGCTGGTCACGGCAGCGGTCGCCGGGTCGCGTGCGTATTCCCAGGTGAAGACACAGTCGTCGGCCGTGAACGCCTGGCCGTCGTGCCAGGTGACGCCGCGCTTGAGCTTCCAGGTCACCGACCGGCCGTCGGCAGCGAGGCCGCCGTTTTCGCGTGTCGGGATCTCGGCGGCGAGGATGGGGATCAGGTTGCCATCGTTGTCCCAGACCGCCAGCGGCTCGTAGAAGATGCGCGAGCCTTCCTGGTCTTTCGTGCCCTGGGCAAAGTGCGGCTGCAACAGCGTCGGGCCTTGCCACCAGAGCGTTTTCAGGGCGCCGCCGCCACCGCGCTTGGTCGGCTTGTAGACCGGCGCCGATTGCGCCTGTGCCACGCCGGCATGCATGAGCATCATCGAGGCCATCGGTGCCGTCAGGCCGAGACCGACCATGCGCTCGATGAAGCTGCGCCGCGGCATGCCACCCGTTCGCACGTTCTCGATCAGTGCACGCAATTGACGCTCTTTCATCGCTCTCTCCAGTCGGTTCATTCGCAGGCACGGCTGATTCCGCGCCGCCTGCATGCTATGGCTCGCCCTCGAGCGCAACATCCGGGAGGACCCGGAGCGATATCCATGCCAGCCCCTATCATTTGCCAGCCATGAATGCCGACCTCCACTGCCACTCCTCGGTTTCCGACGGCACCCTCGAACCCGAGGCCGTCGCCGCGCGTGCCAAGGCCAACGGCGTCGAGCTCTGGGCGCTCACCGATCACGACGAGTTGGCCGGCCAGCAACGTGCACGCACGGCGGCGATGGCGATCGGCCTGCCGTACCTTACCGGCACCGAGGTCTCGGTCACCTTCGCGGCCGTCACCGTGCACATCGTCGGCCTCGGCTTCGACGTCGACGACGCCGACCTCGCCGCGGGGCTGGCCGCCACCCGCGGCGGTCGGGAAGAGCGTGCCCGCGACATGGCGGCCGGACTGGCCGCCATCGGCATCGAGAACGCCTACGAAGGCGCGTTGAAGTTCGTCGGCAACCCCGAGCTGATCTCGCGCACGCACTTCGCGCGCTTTCTGGTGGAAAGCGGCGTGTGCAGCGACACGCAGGAAGTCTTTCGCCGCTTCCTCGTCGAAGGCAAGCCCGGCTACGTGCCGCACCGCTGGGCCGCCCTCGGCGATGCCGTCCGGTGGATCTCGGCGGCCGGCGGCATCGCCGTCGTCGCCCATCCGGCGCGCTACAAGTTCACGCCGACCGAGGAGTACGCGCTCTTCAGCGAATTCAAGGCCCACGGCGGCCGTGGCATCGAGGTCGTGACCGGCGCCCACAGCGCGGCCGATGCCTTGCGCTACGCCGACACCGCGCGCGAGTTCGACCTCCTCGCGTCACGCGGCAGCGATTTCCACAGCCCCGCGGAGAGCCGGATCGACCTGGGCGGCCTGCCGCCGTTGCCGGCCGGCCTCGCGCCGGTGTGGGACGCGTTGCGCGAGCGAGTCCACGTCGCCGGCTGAGTCGCGGGCGGCGCCGACAATCGGCGCATGTCGCAGTACTTCGAGGTCCATCCGGCCAACCCGCAACTTCGCCTGCTCAAGCAGGCGGCGCAGATCATCGACGGCGGCGGCATCGCCGCCATTCCGACCGACTCGAGCTACGCGCTCGTCTGCCACCTCGACGACAAGTCCGCTGCCGAACAGCTGCGGCGCATCCGACAGGTCGACGATCGCCATCACCTGACGCTGCTGTGCCGCGATCTCTCCGAGCTCGCCAGCTATGCGCGCGTCGACAACCGACAGTACCGCCTGCTCAAGCTGGCGACGCCCGGGCCGTTCACCTTCATCCTCGAGGCGACCAAGGAAGTGCCGCGCCGTCTCTCGCATCCGTCGCGGCGCACCATCGGCCTGCGCGTGCCCGCCCATGCCGTCACCAGCGCCCTGCTCGAGCTGCTGGGCCAGCCGCTGCTCGCCACGACCCTGATCGCGCCCGGCGAAAGCGAGCCGATGAACGACCCGCAGGAGATCCGCGGGCGCTTCGAGAAATCGGTTCAGGCCATCGTCGATGCCGGCGCCTGCCCGATGCAGCCAACGACGGTGATCGACCTGACCAGCACCGTCGCCACCGTGGTTCGACTCGGCCGCGGCGACCCGGCGCTGCTCGGTATCACCGCCTTCGAGGACGACGCCGAAACCGCTTGACGCTGCCGACGGACACCTCTAAAGTGATATCACTTCGACATCGTGCGGCCCGGCCGCCCCGGACGTCGAACGGGTCCACTGGGAGCATGTCATGGCAGTGTCGTCGACAGAAGAGCGGGAAGCCTCCACGAGCAACGGCTTCGTCTACATCTCGGTGGGACTGGTCGTGCTGCTGCTCGCCATCGCACTCGCCGCGGCACGGCCGACCGGGCCGACCATCGCCGTCCTCGTCGCGGCCGTGCTGCTGTCGTTCTGGTGTCTCGGCGGCCTCTACATGCTGCAGCCCAACCAGGCGGCGCTGCTGCTGCTGTTCGGCAGCTACCGCGGCACCGATCGCGAGCGCGGCCTGCGCTGGGCCAATCCCTTCTATTCGAAGACCAAGGTCTCGGTGCGGGCGCGCACGTTCAACAGCGAGAAGCTCAAGGTCAACGACCTGCGTGGCAACCCGATCGAGATCGCGGCCACCGTCGTCTGGCGCATCGACGACACCGCGCGCGCCAGCTTCGACGTCGAGAACTTCGAGGTCTACGTTCTGACGCAGGCCGAGTCGGCCCTGCGCCATCTCGCGCTCAGCTACGCCTACGACAACCTCGACGATCCCACGCCCGAAGTCCAGGCCGAAGTGACCCTGCGCTCCGGCACCGAAGAAGTCTCGGCAGCGTTGCGCAGCGAGTTGCAGGCGCGCTTTGCGCAGGCCGGGATCGTGGTCGTCGACGCCAAGCTGACGCACCTGGCCTATGCGCCCGAGATCGCCGGCACCATGCTGCGTCGCCAGCAGGCCGAAGCCATCATCGCGGCGCGCCGCAAGATCGTGCAGGGCGCCGTCGGCATGGTCGAGCTGGCGCTCAACGGCCTGGCCGAGCGCGGCATCATGCAGCTCGACGACGAGCGTCGCGCCGCGATGGTCAGCAACCTGCTCGTGGTGCTCTGCTCCGACCACGACGCCACGCCGGTGGTCAACACGGGCACCCTCTACAACTGAGGGCGCAACGAGACCGCGCGTCTGGCGCCCGCCATGGCCAGTCCTGACAAGAAGGCCTTTCTCCTGCGCATCGACCCGGCACTCTGGGCCGACATCGAGCGCCTTGCCGCGGCCGAGCTGCGCAGCGCCAATGCCCAGGTCGAGTACCTGCTGCGCGACGCGCTCAAAGCCAGAGGCTCGACTTCTAAGCAGTCGGTTCCGCACCCACGGAAAGAGGAGTCAGGCAAGGGGCCGCGCTGACCCGCGATGCCGCCGGATCGTGATCGCGCGCTAGTCGCGCGAGATCCGCGCCACCGCGCTGTGCGCGTGGATCGATTCGAAGTTCTCGACATCGACGACGTACCGGCCGACGCGTGCATCGGCGTTGAGCCTGAGTGCCACGTCGCGCACCATGTCCTCGACGAACTTCGGGTTCTCGTAGGCGCGCTCGGTGATCCACTTCTCGTCGGCACGCTTGAGCGACGACCAGATCTCGCTCGAGGCCGAGTCTTCCGCGAAGCGCACCAGCTCCAGCCA
>JBDTCA010000262.1:0-5683 GCA_039923815.1 Caldimonas sp.
CGCCAACGCCTGCATTGGCCACCTGACCGGCGGCCTGGCGATGGCCTCGGTCCTGGCCTGCATGCTCTTCGCCGCCGTGTCGGGCTCTTCGCCGGCCACGGTGGTGGCGGTCGGCTCCATCGTCATCGCCGGCATGGTCAAGGCGGGTTACTCGCAGAACTTCGCCGCCGGCGTGATCTGCAATGCCGGCACGCTGGGCATCCTGATCCCGCCATCGATCGTGATGGTGGTCTATGGCGCAGCGACCGAAACGTCGGTGGGCAAGCTCTTTCTCGCCGGCGTGATACCCGGCCTATTGCTGGGCTTGATGCTGATGGTCGCAATCTATGTTCGCGCCCGCATGCTCAATCTGCCGAAGCAGCCTCGCGCGTCGACGCGGGACGTGCTGGTCGCGGGCCGCGATTCGCTCTGGGGTTTGATGCTCATCGTGATCATCCTCGGCGGGATCTACGGCGGCGTCTTCACGCCCACGGAGGCGGCGGCGGTGGCCGCGGTCTACGCATTCCTGATCTCGATCTTCGTCTACCGCGACATCGGCTTCAAGGATGTGCCGCGCGTTCTCGTCGATTCCGGCAAGGTCACGGTAATGCTGATGTTCATCATTGCCAACGCGCTTCTCTTCGCCCACGTGCTCACCACCGAACGGATTCCGCAGCAGATCGCCGAGACCATCGTCGGCTGGGGCATGCCGGCGTGGCAGTTCCTCATCGTCGTCAACATCCTGCTGCTGGTCGCCGGCATGTTCATGGAGCCGACCGGCATCATCCTGATCATGGCGCCGATCCTCTTTCCGATCGCCAGCCGGCTCGGCATCGACCCGGTGCACCTCGGCATCATCATGGTCGTCAACCTCGAGATCGGCATGGTGACGCCACCGATCGGCCTCAACCTCTTCGTCACGTCGGGCATCACCGGCATGTCCATCTCGCGCGTCGTCAAGGCGGCGTTGCCGTGGTCGCTCGTGCTCCTCGTGTTCCTGATGATCGTCACCTACATCCCGCAGATCACGCTCTGGTTGCCGGGCCTGATGTTCTGACCTCGGTGAGACGGTCCGCGCGCCGCAACGGCGTCGCCGGCTCCGACTCGGTCACTTCGAGACCCGTGCGCAGATCGAGGCTCGATTCGAACCAGCCCGGCCACCCCGATGCGGGCGGCGAATTGCAAGGGCTGCGCGTCGAGGTGGGGAATCCGGAACGGTCGGCTGCGTGCATGGCGATCTCCTGAATGGGTCACCAGTGTTTCGCCGCCGGCGTTCGATCGCCATCCTGAACAAGGCGGACCGAGCCGCTGCAACCCGCCCTCAGAGTGAGGCGCTCGGTCGAGGGGGTGGGCGATACGAAGAACGCTAACCGAGCGGGATGACGCTGACCTCGACGTCCATGGTCTGGCCCTGGCCACCAAGGATGACGCCCCGCAGCGGCACGACGTCGCCGAAGTCGCAGCCCCAGGCCAGCGTGATATAGCGGCGATCGGCGCGGGTGTCGTTGGTGGGATCGAACTCGACCCAGCCATGCTGCGGCGACCACGCCGCGACCCAAGCGTGCGACGCGTCGACACCGAGCAGCCGCGGCCGGCCCGGCGGCGGCTCGGTGAGCAGGTAGCCCGACACGTAGCGCGCCGGGAGGCCGTGGCCGCGCAGGCAGGCGAGCATGAGATGAGCGAAGTCCTGGCAGACACCGCTCCGTTGCGCGAGGACCTCGTCGACCGAAGTCGACACCGTCGTCGCACCCGGTTCGAACTCGAACTCCGCGTAGATGCGATGGACCAGATCGTCGACGGCGTCGAGCCAGTCGCGACCTCGCTCGAAGCTGGCTGATGCCCACGCGCGCGCCGCGTCCGACCATGGCACCAGTGCACTCGGTTCGGCCATGCGCACGATGCCGAGTTCGGACTGCGCAGGCGGACTGCGCAGGGCGTCGCGCACCGCCTCCCAGCGCATCGCCTCGTTGCGATCGGGCTCGGGCCGGTCGCCGACCCCGACCTCGCAGCTCATGGCGACGCGCAGCAGCGAATGCGGCGCATGGACGCTGAAGTGGGTGACGCAGTTGCCGAACGCGTCTCGGATCTCGTGGTGCTCGTCGGGCTCGGGCTCGATGCGCAGCGCGTGCGCCGTGACCTCCTGCCACGGCAATTCACGCGGGGTGAGATGGGCGAGCTGCCACGATTGCGACACCGGCACGCGATAGGCATAGCGCGTCTCGTGCTCGACGCGATAGCGCGACCGCGGCGTCATGCCGCCAGCGACAGCATGCTGCGTGGAATCGCGTGCGAGAAGAACTTCATCGAGGTGTCGTCGGAGACGGCGTAGGCGGCCTGTTGAAGTGCGTCGATCACCGCCGCCAGGGCCTCGCTCTCGGGGTGAAGGTCGGCCGGCGTCAGCGCCCTCAGCGCGGCGTGCGCTGGCGCCAGCCGGGTGCTCGCGAACGGGCCGTGCGTGGCCTCCAGACGGTCGATGAAATCGGCGAGACCCTTGGCCTGGAAGGCCAGCGAGCGCGGGTTGGCCTCCTCGCGAACGACGATGTCGAGCACCGGCAGCCACTCGGGTGCGGCGAGGTAGCGCGAACGATAGGTCACGCTCGAGTCGGCGAGATCGAGCAGCCAGTCGAGATCGTGACTGCGGCCTTGGTGGATGGCCACGCGCAGGGTGGCGCACATCGTCGCCAGGCGTTCGACGCGCCGGCCCACCGAGACGAATTGCCAGCCGATGCCGCGCGTCATGCCGTCGAGCACGAAGCCCGACAAGGTCATCAGCGAAGTGATGGCGCGGTCGAGCCAGACCAGCGTCATCGGCAAGGCCGGCTCGCGCTGCAGCGCCGGATCGCCGATCAGGCGGTTGAGGGTGCGCCAATGGTCGGCCGACATGCGGTCGCGCAGGTTGAAAGCCACCTGCGAGAGCTGCTCGAGACGGCGCTGGAAGGCGCAACCCTTGTGGGTCGCGGCCTTGCGAAGGGCGCGCGCGGGATTGCGCGACTTCTCCATGACGCCGAGTTGCTCGGCCAGCGTCCAGGCGGGTGGCATGCCGACCTGGCCGGCGCTGGCTTCGACGACGTGGCCGAGGGCGACGCGAAGCAGCCGCGCAGTGGCGTCGCAGCGCTCGCCGTAGCGACCGAACCAGAACAGGTTCTCGGCGGCACGCGAAGGCAGCGTTGCGTTCGAGCCGACGAGCTGGTCGACCGAGACCGTCGCCGACAGCAGCGAGAACTCGGCGTTGACGGGTCGGTCGGACAACACCCAGGTGTCCTTGGAGCGGCCGCCGCGCTGCATCGCGATCACGCGCGAATCATCATCGCCGGCGACACGCGTGAGCCCGCCGGGCATGACGCGCCAGCCGCTCGGCGTCGCCACCGCGAAGACGCGCAGGCCGACCGTGCGCGCCGCGAAGCTCGCGCTCGGCCCGCGCTCGAGCACCGGCGCCTGCGACACGTGGACCCACTCCTGGGCCACATAGTGCTGAGGCCGTTCTTCGAGGTGGGCGCGCAGCGCCACACGCTCGGCCGCCGACAAGGTCTCGACGACGATCGGCCGCTCGCTCGACGAGCGCTCGAGCGGCTTGATGATGAGTCGCTCGGGGTGCTGCCAGGCGTCGTCGAAGGCGGCCGGCTCGCCGAGCCACCAGGTCGCCACCGACGGCAGGATCAAGTCCTCGCCGAGCAGGCGTCGGCTGAGCTTGGGCAGGTAGCCGAGCAAGGCACCCGACTCGAGCACCCCCGAGCCAAGGGCGTTGGCGAGAAGCACCGTGCCGCGGCGCGCGCAGTCGGTCAGGCCGGCGATGCCGAGCGCGGAATCGGAGCGCAGCTCGAGCGGGTCGCAGTAGTCGTCGTCCTGGCGGCGCACGATGGCGTGCACGCGTTGCAGGCCGTCGATCGTCTTCAACCAGACGCGGTCGTCGCGCACCGTGAGGTCGCTGCCTTCGACGAGCGTGAAGCCGAGGTAGCGCGCCAGCAGCGCATGCTCGAAATAGGTCTCGTTGTACGGCCCTGGCGTCAGCAGCACGATGCGTGGTGCGCCATCGCCGCGCGGCGCCCAGTGCAGCAGCGCAGCGCGCAGGGCATCGAAGAAGGCGGCCAGGTGCTGCACCGGCAGCTCGCGAAACATCTGCGGGAACACGCGCGAGACGAGCAGCCGGTTCTCGAGTGCGTAGCCGGAGCCCGACGGTGCCTGCGTGCGGTCGCTCACGACCCACCAGCGGCCATCGGGCGATCGCGCCAGATCGGCGGCGTATTGGAGCAGGTGGCGGCCGCCGACGGGCTTGAGCCCCTCGGCGGGAGCGAGGAAGCCGCGGTGGCCGAAGATCACCGGCGGCGGGATCGCCCCGCTCTTCATCAGCGTCTGCTCGCCGTACAGATCGCCGAGCACGCGATTGAGCAGATCGGCGCGCTGCTCGATGCCGGTGGCGATGGCCTCCCACTCGTCGGCCGGCAGCAGGAGCGGGATCGGATCGACCTCCCACGGTCGATGCGCGCCGGCGGCGTCGGCGTAGACGTTGTAGGTGATGCCGTGCTCGCGGATCTGCCGCTCGGTGATCTCGAGGGTGTCGCTCACCTCGCGTTCGCTCCGGTCGGCAAGTGCGCGCATGAAGGCGTCCCAGTGGCGACGCGGCCGGCCCGGGCCGGCGAGCAGCTCGTCGTAACGGTCTTCGGGCGCCGGGTAGCCGGCGAGCAGCGGGTCGAGCACGATGAGCCCGTCTACGACCTGGCGACGGCGCGGCGCAGGTCCAGCGTGTACGGGAAGTCGAGGTTCGGGAGCTCGGCCGGCAGCACCATGTGGCCCGGCGTGTGGCCGGTGCGGAAGAAGCGACCCAGTCGCCGCGCCTCGGCTTCGAGGGCGTTGACGGGGAAGGTGACGTAGTTGATGCCGCCGGGGTGGGCGACGTGGTACTGGCAGCCGCCGAGCGAGCGGTCCATCCACGTGTCGACCAGGTCGAACACCAGCGGCACGTGGGCTTCGATGGTCGGGTGCATGGACGACGGCGCCGTCCAGGCACGGTAGCGCACGGCGGCGACGTATTCGCCCACCGCACCGGTCGGTTGCAACGGCAGCTTGCGACCGTTGCAGGCGAGCACATGGCGACCTTCGACGAGGCCGGTGACGTGGATCTGGATGCGCTCGACGGTGGAGTCGACGTAGCGTGCGGTGCCGCCGGCGCCGCTCTCCTCGCCGAGCACGTGCCACGGCTCGAGCGCCATGCGCAGCTCGACGCCGACGCCGGCCGCGGCGAAGTCACCGATGAGCGGGAAGCGGAAGTCGCGGTGGGCAGCGAACCACTCCATTTCGAACGGGTAGCCGAAGGCACGCAGTTCGTCGATGACGTCGCGCAGATCTTCCCAGATGAAGTACGGGAGCATGAAACGGTCGTGCAGCTCCGTGCCCCAGCGTTCGAGCCGCTCCGGCCGGTACGGACGGGCCCAGAAACGCGCCACCAGCGCCCGCATCAAAAGCTGCTGCGCCAGGCTCATGCGCGCATGCGGCGGCATCTCGAAGGCGCGCATCTCGAGCAGGCCGAGGCGGCCGGTCGGGCCGTCGGGCGAATAAAGCTTGTCGATGCAGAACTCGGCGCGGTGCGTGTTGCCCGTGACGTCGATGAGCAAGTTGCGGAACATGCGGTCGACGAGCCACGGCGGCGTCGGGCCGCCCTTGCTCGCGCTCTCGGCGAGCTGACGGAACGCCAGGTCGAGCTCGTAGA
>JBDTCA010000263.1:0-4154 GCA_039923815.1 Caldimonas sp.
ATGAGAGGTGCTGCCTCGAAGTCGGATGCTGGTGTGTCCTTTGGCAATAGCTTTCACAACCACTTCCTCATGCTAGTATTACCATGTAATACGGGAGTTTTATGGATATCACATCCGTCACCAGCAAAGGGCAGGTCACCATACCGAAGGCGCTGCGCCAGCAGCTGGGCATTCGTCAAGGCAGCCGCATTGAGTTCTCATTGATGGGCGATCACGTCGAGATGCGGGTCAGCAGCTCACCTTGGGTCGATTCGGGTCATGGGTTCGGCATGCTCAAGAGCAAGCGTCCCGCGGTGCCGGCCAACTTTGACGCCGCGACACTGCTCAAGCGATGATCGGCTTGGATACGAACGTCCTCGCCCGGTACTACATCGATGACGAAGCAGACACGGAAGCCAAACGCCAGCGTCTGGTTGCCCGCCGCCTTATCGAGTCGGGCCAGCCCTTGATGGTGAGCAAGTCTGTGATCCTTGAGCTCGAGTTGGTCATGCGGGGCTACTACGGCTTTGCTCGTGCCGAGGTGGCTTCTGTGATGCGGCACCTCCTGGCGCAGACCCACATCACGGTTGAAGATCGGGCAGAACTTGAGCAGGCGCTGTCAAATGCCGAAGCCGGCATCGATTTCGCTGATGCGCTGCACCACGCGAGCTACCGGTCTTGCGCCAGCGTAGCAACGTTTGATGATCGCGGGTTCACCCGGCGTGCCAAGAAGCTCGGCTTAGCACCGGCCGTCATGGTCGTCTCGTAAGCCGACGAGAGGGACTGAATGAGATTGCCAGCATTCAGGGCGAGCAGCAAATCCGGGCACAGCAGCAAGCGCTGTGCTGAAATTCATGCAGGCCGCAATGGCTGCTGCAGCCAAACGCATCGCGAGCGGTATGTGTGCTACCCGAACCCGGGGTAATCGTATCTTTCCAGCAAATTGACACGGTCACCTGGCGCAGGGCGTCCGGAGCGTCAGGGCGCGGGCTGAGCAGGTAGGTTTTTACGAAGAGGCTGACAAGGGTAGATTCCCGGACTTGCCTCCCCTGGAGCCCTCGCCATGTCATTCGCCAAGCGCTTCATCGGCGTGGAGAACCTGCCGACCAGGTTGTCTGAGTTCGACGTCCAACAGGCCTTCTGCTTGAGCCAGGACGACATTGCTGCGATCTCCGAGCGGTTCCGCCACGACCGCCGTGTAGCGGCAGCCATCCAACTGCTCTTCCTGCGAGCCAGCGGCCGACCAATGAACCGATTCGCCTCCGTGCCCAAGACGCTGCTGCGATCTGTCTGCGATGCACTGCAAACGCCGGCGGTGAGCATCGCAAGTCTGAGGACTCTCTACAAGCGTCGTCAGACTCTCTACGAACATCAGGCTTGGGCCCGCGCTTACCTGGGTCTCCAGGATCTCGATGAAGTCCAGGTCGCACAGCTTGAGCAAGTCCTGACGGTCGCCGCACTCGAAGCAGCACATCCCGACGATCTGGCCGACACCGCACGCCTGTGGCTGTACGACAGGCGCGTCGTGATCCCCGGTCCACGACGCTTGGCCGACTGGTCTCGAAAGGCGTTCGACGCCACCGAGGCTGCCATGGCTGCCACGATCGAGGCGGCCGTCGGCAAGGCGGCTTTGCGCAAAGTCATCGACTGGGCCTATTCGCCGCAGACTGGGTCGATCGGTAGCCACCTTGAATGGCTGAAGACGCCGCCCAAGCGCCACTCACCCAGCACGATGGCAGAGACACTAGGGAAGATTCGCGTCTTGAAGGAATTCGGTGCGCACAACTGGGCGTTCGACACGATTGCGCTGAGCAAGCAGCAGGCTTATGCCGCGCACGTACAGATGCGGCGGCCGTCGATGACAGCGCGCCTGGAGCAGCAGCGTCAGACCGTCGAGGTCGTTTGCTTCTTGCGCGTGAGCTTGTTGGAGCTCACCGACGCAGCGCTGATGCAGGCGTCGCGGCGTAGCCAGGACCTGTTTCGGCGCGCGGCCGAACGGGTCCAGAAGGGTCGCTCCAGCAGCAGCGGCACGACGCTACAGATGGCCATCAAAGCACAGTCGGTTCTTCATGACGAAGCGAAGTCCTGGCGCGACCGCGTGCTCGAGGCGCGCGCCTTGCTTGACGACATCGGTGACGCCGGCGCCACCACCTTTGCGTCGCAGGTGCGCCAGGCGCTGGCAGAGGACAGCCGTCGCGTTCATGCCCATTTGGCGGGCCTGCGCGACATCGACTTTGGTGGAACGCCGGGCGACACCGGCCGCGAACAATGGCAAGCCTGGATCAAGCTGCAGGCGCTGAACACAAACGAGGTCCCGACAGGTTTCGAACTTCCACCGGTGGGCGCCGCCTGGAACGCGATCGTGAGCGCCCTTGATCCGCGGTCCCGCTATCGAGCATTCGAGGCAAGCACGATGATGGCCTTGCGCAAGAGCCTGCGCCGCGGCAGCGCATGGGTGAGCCACTCGATCACTTTCCGCGCCCGCGAATCGATGCTCCTCACCGACAAGGATTGGGCGCAATTCAAGGAACAGCATCTTCAAATCCTTGGCGTGCCGTCCCAGGCGACAGAGTTTCTGAAGCCGATCCTGGCTGGAATGTCGGTGGGGCTGTCGGCACTGGCTGAAGCCGCCGCTCGGGGACGTGTGGAGATCGGAGCCGGCAGGCTGCTCCACCTGCCACCCATTCGTCCGCTGGACGAAGACGTGGAGCCGCGAAAGACCCGCGAGGCCGTCTTCAAGCATATTGGTCACGTGCAGCTTCCGGACCTGCTGATGGAGGTCGACGCGGCAACGCGCTTTAGCGAGGCGCTGCTGGCCCGGCAACCGTCGTCGAGCAATGAGTTGCTGGCCGTCTACGGCGCGCTCCTTGCGCACGGCACAGACGGCGACGCCAAGGGCGTGGGCTCGATGATTCCAGGCCTCGACGCGGCGCACATCGCCACGGCGATGCGGGCCATCGAATTCAGCGGCAGGCTGCGCCGGGCCAACGAACGGGTCGCGGAGTTCCAAAACGCGTTGCCCATCGCCGCCTTGTGGGGTGACGGCACCAAAGGATCGGCCGACATGATGGCAATGGATGCCAGTCAGCACCTCTGGACCGCGCGGGTGGATCCGCGGCGACGCACCTATGCCGCCGGCCTGTACACCCACGTTCGCGACCGATGGGGTCTCTTCTACGATCAGCCCATCGTGCTCAACGAGCGCCAGGCGGGCGTGGCCGTCGAAGGCGTTGAGCAGCACAACCGCGCCGAGGATCGCATCCGCGTCTCGTTGCTGGCCGTGGATACTCACGGCGTCACGAACGTGGCGATGGCGATCGCCAAGCTACTGGGCTTTGACTTGTGCCCGCGGCTGCGGGATCTCAGCGAGCGCAAGCTGTTCGTTCCCAGGGGCTGGCCGGTGCCGGAAAGCTTGGAGGGCATCACCGTGCGCAAGGTCTCGGTCAAGGCGATCGAGCGCGGATGGGACGACCTTGTGCGCCTGGTGGCCTCCATCCGGGCCGGCAAGGTTTCGGCAGCACATGCCATCCACCGTCTGGGCTCGGCCGCCGTCGGCGATCCGTTGCATCGCACCGCGGAACATCTCGGGCGCTTGCTGCGAACGCTGTTCCTGTGCGACTACTTGGCCATCCCGGACTTCCGGCGCGAGATTCACACGCTACTCAACCGCGGGGAATCGGCGCACCAGCTGCAGCGAGCGATTCACAGCGGACACGTGGCGCCGGAACGAGGCCGGCGGCGCCAGGAGATGGTGGCCGTCTCCGGCGCGCACGCGCTGCTGACCAACATCGTGCTGGCATGGAACACGAGCCGCATGGACACCGTCGTGGCACGCCTCAAGGGTGACGGCGTCGGGATTGAAGAGGACTGGCTGCGGCGAATCGGCCCGGCGCACTTCTTGCACATCAACTTCCGGGGGACGTTCAAGTTCAACCTCGAAAGGTATGCGGACGAACTGGTAGCGCGCGCCGCCGCCGGCAACGCAACGGCCAAGCCCCATCGTTGAAGCGGCGCCCGTAAGCGAGTGGCACCGAAAGCCGGCTGCCGGATAAGGAATTTCGGCAAACCGACAGTCGATCTGACCGAACCGTTCGAAACGCCAAAGTAGTAATGGCGGCGGCTGGTCGCAGCGTGTCAATCTGCGCCGCAAGCGCGCAACATCCACAAGGGGCGCT
>JBDTCA010000264.1:0-5754 GCA_039923815.1 Caldimonas sp.
AGCACCTCGCAGCGCACCTCGACCGCGTCGAGGTTGCCGTCGCGCGTGACGACGAGCTGGTATTGGCCCGAGAGCTGGCCATGGGCAAGGACCAGCTCCTCGATCTGCGTCGGAAACAGGTTGACGCCGCGGATGATGAGCATGTCATCGCTGCGGCCGACGATCTTGCCCATGCGCCGCATCGAACGCGCCGTCGGTGGCAGCAGGCGCGTCAGGTCGCGGGTGCGGTAGCGCACGATCGGCAGTGCTTCCTTGGTGAGCGTGGTGAAGACCAGCTCGCCCTCCTCGCCTTCGGGCAGCACCTCGCCGGTGTCGGGGTCGATGATCTCCGGGTAGAAGTGGTCTTCCCAGACGACCGGACCGTCCTTGGTCTCGATGCATTCGCTGGCCACACCCGGGCCCATCACTTCCGAGAGCCCGTAGATGTCGACCGCGTCGATGCCGGCGCCCTGCTCGATGTCCTTGCGCATCGCCTCGGTCCACGGCTCGGCGCCGAAGATGCCGATCTCGAGGCTGGTCGACCTCGGGTCGATGCCCTGGCGCACCAGCTCCTCGATCAGCACCTGCATGTACGAGGGCGTGACCATGATGATGCTGGGCTTGAGGTCGGTGATGAGCTGCACCTGTTTCTCCGTCTGACCCCCAGACATCGGGATCACGGTGCAACCGGCGCGCTCTGCGCCGTAGTGAGCGCCAAGGCCGCCGGTGAACAGGCCATAGCCGTAGGCGACGTGAACCATGTCGCCGGGTCGGCCGCCGGCGGCGCGGATCGAGCGGGCGACGAGGTCGGCCCAGGTGTCGATGTCGGCCAGCGTGTAGCCGACCACTGTCGGCTTGCCGGTGGTGCCCGACGATGCGTGGATTCGGGCGACGCGCTCGCGCGGCACCGCGAACATGCCGAACGGATAGTTGTCGCGCAGGTCGCTCTTGACCGTGAACGGAAACTTGGCGAGGTCGGCCAGGCTCCGGCAGTCGTCGGGATGGACGCCGCGCTCATCAAAGGCGCGCCGGTAGTGCGGCACGTTGTCGTAGGCGTGGCGCAGGCTCCAGCGCAGCCGTTCGAGCTGAAGCGCCCGCAGCTCGTCGACGCTGGCTCGTTCGATCGGCTCGAGCTCGCCGGGCAGCGGCCGACGGGTCGTCATCTCGCTGCTCCTGAGGCTTGATTCACGGGGATCACGGTGCGCCCCGCCAGAGCGGCTGAACGGCCCCGGACCAGTGCGATCGGCACGCCATGCTGATTGCGCACGACCATGTCGTAGACGCCGGTGCGGCCCGCACGCGAGACCTCGGTGGCGTCTGCCGTGAGCACGTCGCCGCGATGAGCGGGCGCCAGGAAGTCGACGGTCAGACCGGCGGCGACTGTCAGCTGGTTGCGCGAATTGCAGGCGAAGGCGAACGCCGAATCGGCGAGCGTGGTGATGAAGCCGCCGTGGCAGATGTCGTGGCCGTTGAGCATGTCGTCGCGCACGCTCATCTCCAGGCGCGCGGTGCCGGCGCCGAGAGCGACGATGCGCATGCCGAGGCCGCGCGAGGCACGGTCGGCCGCAAACATGTGGGCACCGACGGCCTCGGGCGACGGCGGCTCATGGACGATGGAAGCGCTCGACATCACCGCCTCAACGATCCGTGAAGACCGGCGCGCGCTTCGCCAGGAAAGCGGCGACGCCTTCCTTGAAGTCGTTGCCGTAGCCCATCTCGCGCTGCACGCTCGCCTCGTGGCCGAGCGCAGAGGCGAGGTCCATCGACTGCGATGCGTCGATCGCCAGGCGGGTTGCGACCAGTGCCCGCGTCGGCATGGCGGCGATGCGCGCGGCCAGGGCCGCGACCTCGGCGACGAACGTGGCGTCGTCGATGGATTTCCAGATCATGCCGAGCCGGGCCGCGTCTTCGGCCGGCAGCTTGTCGCCCAGCATCGCCAAGGCGATGGCCTGGCCACGGCCGACGAGGCGAGGCAACAACCAGGTGCCGCCGGCATCGGGCACGAGGCCGATCTTCGCGAAGGCCTGGACGAAGCTCGCCGATCGAGCTGCCACGACGATGTCGCAGCCGAGCGCGACGTTGGCGCCGGCGCCGGCAGCGACCCCATTGACGGCGGCGATGACCGGCATCGGCATGGACCGGATTCGCAGGACGAGTGGCTTGTAGAAGCGTTCGATGGCAGCGCCGACATCCGTGGGCGTCGCGCCCGTCTCGAAGCTCGGCGCGACTGACGGATCGGCGAGATCCTGACCCGCGCAGAAGCCCCGGCCACTCCCGGTGAGGACCAGGCATCGCACCGATACATCGGCGGCCGCGGCATCGAGCGCAGTCATGAGTTCGCCGTGCATGGCGGCGGTGAAACTGTTCAGCGCCTGCGGACGATTAAGCGTCAACGTCCTGACGCCTCCTGCGTCGGCGACGATCACGAGTTGCCCGGTGTCTGCCATCGTGTCTCCTGCCCCACCCCTGAATCGCCGGCCTCGACCGGCTGCGCGAAACAAGTTCGACCGACCGGTAGGGAATAGTGTAGCCGACGTCTCAGTGCCGGGTCAGAAACGCGAGCAGCCGGCGCTCGGCCGCCGTCAAACCGGCGCGTCGTGCCGGAGTCAGATGAGCGAGCACGTCGGAATCGACGGCAGCGGCCAAGGTCTCGAGCACCCGCGGATGCACATAAGACTTTTTGCACACCGCGACGGTGTTGCCGAGTCGCTTCGCCACCTCGGCGAGCAGCTCGTTGGCGGTGCGTCGGCGAGCGGGGTCGGCGGCGCAACGCTCGGCCCAGAGGTCGAGCGCGTGGACGCTGGCGTGCCAGGTCCGGAAATCCTTGGCCGTGAAATCGGCGCCGCTGGCCTCACGGAGATAGTCATTGACGTCGTCGGAGCCGACGCCGTGGCGGTGGCCTTCGTCGTCCTCGTATTGAAAGAGCGCCTGCCCCGGCATGGCCTGACATCGCCGCACCACACGCGCGACGCGGGGATCGTCGAGATCGACCTCGTGCTCGACGCCGCTCTTGCCGCGAAAGTGCAAGCGGATCTTGCTGCCACGCACTGCCACATGGCGGTTCTTCAGCGTCGTCAGGCCGAAGGAGCGGTTGGTGCGCGCATATTCCTCGTTGCCGATGCGCACGTAGGTGCGATCGAGAAGGCGAACAATGGTCGCCAGCACGGTCTCGCGGCCGGGCCGCGTCGATACCGGTGCCGCGAGTTCGGCCTGCACGCGTGCACGCACCCTCGGCAACGCAGCGCCGAATTCGAGCATGCGTTCGAACTTGTCGGCATCCCTCGCGAAGCGCCACTCGGGGTGATAGCGGTACTGCTTGCGACCCCTCGCGTCGCGCCCGGTGGCCTGGAGGTGGCCGTTCGGCTGCGGGCTGATCCACACGTCCTCGTAGGCTGGGGGCACGGCCAGGGCTCGAATGCGCTCCAGCTCGGCCGCCTTGCGGATTCGCTTGCCGTCGAGGCCGCGATACTCGAAGCCGTCACCGACACGCAGGCGACGAATGCCGGGCGTGTCGTCAGTCAGCCAGACGAGACCGCGCGGCGCCTCGACCGTGACCGGCTTCTCCCCCGGCGCCGCCGATGCGGTCATCGCAAGGCGATGGCGGGCGGATGAGTCGCCGGCGGCTCCGTCACCGGCACAGGACTGCCGGGCCCGCGCGGATCATCGATCGCCGGAGGAATGCCCTGCGGCATCTCGGGCGTCGGAGGCAAGGGCGTCGGGGCGGGCGCCGGCACGGTAACGGGTTCCGACGCTGGAACTTCGTGGAGTTCGATTTGCATGCGCAGATCGGGCAAACCGCATGCCCTCTCGCCAACGCGAGCGCGGCAGGGTCCGCAATGCGGACCGACCGATGACTGCAAGAGTTACCGGAATCGCCTTGGCCGGGCGTCGTCGTGGCGCCGCTGAAACGTCCCCTTCAGCCCGGTGGACGCCGAACACGACGCCGCTGCCAGGTCCGTTGGCACAGGGGTTGCTCATGGCACCCCCCGGTGGCTCATCCGACGCCGCCATTTCGGACCGATTGCCTTCTCGAAAGCCCCGTTTTCATGTCGATGCCCAGCCTGCAGACCAGCCACCGCCAGCAACACGCCGTCACGCCCCGCCTGCAGCACGCGGTACGCCTGCTGCAGTTGTCGTCGCTCGATTTCGCTCAGGAAGTCCAGGACGCGATGGGCCGCAATCCGTTTCTCGAAGTTGAAGACACACCTCACGACGCCGCTCGCGTCGACACCGGTATCCACGGCAGCGACGGCGACCCGCGCGGCATCGACTTCGACACCATGGCGCCGATCACCGACGCGCCTTACGAACGCGACAGCTGGCAGCAGACCTCGAGCAGCGTGCGCACGCAGAACTCCGACGGAGAGCTCGGCGCGCTGGATCTCATTCCGGCCGATGTGGGTCTGCGACAGCACCTTCACAGCCAGATCAACGTGCTGCCGCTCGCCGAACGCGACCATGCCCTCGCCTGTGCGATCGTCGAGTCGCTCGACGACGACGGCTATCTGCGCATCAGCCTCGACGAGCTCTCCGCGACGAGCGGCATGGTGCCCGCGGTCGACGACGACGAGATGCAGATCGCCCTGCGCCGCGTGCAGTCGCTCGACCCCGCAGGAGTCGGCGCGCGCAATGTCGCCGAGTGCCTTTTGCTGCAGATGGACGACATCGCCTGTCCGAAGGAGCGCAGCCTTGCTCAGGCCATCGTCGGCGACCATCTCGATCGCCTGGCCCAGCACGACGTCAACGGCCTGGCGCGCCTGCTGAAGCGCCCGGCGGCCGACATCGAGGCGGCCTGCGAGCGCATCCGCCATCTCAACCCCCGACCGGGCTGGGCTGTCGAACCGACGGCGACGCAGTTCATCACCCCGGACGTCATCGTTCGCAAGATACGCGGCCGATGGACGGCAACGCTCAATCGGGCCGTCGTGCCTCGCGTCAAGCTGAACCAGACCTACGCGTCGATGTTCCAGGAGCACCGTGTCGGCAAGAATCCGGAGCTCGCTCAACACCTGCAGGAAGCCCGCTGGACCGTCAAGAACGTGCAGCAACGTTTCTCGACCATCCTCATGGTGGCCGACGCGATCCTCAAGCGACAGCATCACTTCCTCGAGTTCGGGCCGATGGCGATGAAGCCGCTCGGCCTGCGAGAGATCGCCGCCGAGCTGGGCCTGCATGAATCCACGGTGTCGCGGGTCACCAACAACAAGTACATGGCGACGCCCGTCGGCGTGTTCGAGCTCAAGTACTTCTTCTCGCGCGAGATGGCCACCGCCAGCGGGGGCGCCTGCTCGGCGACGGCCATTCGCGGCGTCATCAAAGGCATGATCGAAGCGGAAAATCTCAGCGATCCGCTCTCCGATGCGCATATTGCCCGCCTGCTCGCGCGCCAGGGCCTCAAGGTGGCGCGCCGCACCGTCACCAAGTATCGCCAGCTCCTGAAGGTGGCGTCGGTCGAACGAAGGCGGCGTCTTCGCCCCGAGCCTGCGAGCGTGTCAGCCTGATGTCCGCTGCCTCGGCCCAGTCGATCATCGATGCCGCACCGGTCTTGATCTGGAGCGCGGCCCTGGATCGCAGCGAAGCCTGGCTCAGCGCGTCCTGGTCGACCTATTCCGGCCTCGCTCCCGCCGAACTCGAGAACGACGGCTGGACGCGGGCCGTTCATCCTGAAGACTTGGGCCGCTGCCTCGGCATCCGTTCTGCCAGCTTCGACGCCCGCACGGCCTTCTCGCTCGACCTGCGGTTGCGGCGTGCCGACGGTTCCTATGGCTGGATGCT
>JBDTCA010000265.1:0-3882 GCA_039923815.1 Caldimonas sp.
GCACCGCGGCGCGCCAGGCGAAGCCGCTGGTAAAGGCCGCCGCTTTTATCGGTGTCGTTCCATTGCTCGATCCAGCCCGGTTCGCGCTTGGGCAGGTCGCCGCGCATCGGGAACGGCGTGTCGGGCAGGTTCAGCGTCTTGCGGTAGTCGGTGGTCGCCGCACCGGTGGCGGCAGCGGCAGCGACTGGGGAGGAAGCGGCTTCGTCAGCCATGGTGAGTCCTTCGGTAGGCCGCGGCGGGTGACGCGTGCAGCCTCGGGGTCGGGTCGTGTCGGAGGGGAGCCGGGCGACGACGCTGGGGGGTCGTCGGCAGCGATGCGAGGGCGCCGGCGATGGGCGCGCCCGTCAAATTCGATCGCGCGTCGTCTGGCGCCCGGTGGTCGCGTGCGGCTCACCGCCGCCGGCCTGGAACGCGAAGAAATCGCGTGCCGCCGAGGCGTCGCGGCCGATCGCGTCGGTGAGTGCGGCGAGCGATTCGTAGCGCACTTCGTCGCGCAGTTTGTGCATCAGTTCCACGCGGACGAGTCTACCGTAGCCCCCCTCGGTGCCGAGGTGCCGAGGCCAGTCGAAGCAATGCACTTCGAGGAGAACGCGGCCGCTGTCGTCGACGGTCGGGCGCCGACCGAGGCTGGCGACGCCGTCGAGTGGCGCGTCGCCCTCGTGCTCGCCCAGGCCGTGGACACGGACCACGAAGATGCCCATGGCCGCCGGCCGCGGATGATCGAATCGGATGTTGAGCGTGCGAAAGCCATCGCCCCGGCCGGCCGCGCTCTCGGCAAGGCTGCGACCGAGCTTGGCGCCGTGCGCGACGCGGCCGGTGATGCTGTAGGGCCGGCCGAGCAGGGCGGCGACCTCGGCCATGTCGCCGGCGGCCATCGCGTGGCGCACCGCCGAGCTCGACACGCGCAGGCCGTGGACCTCGTAGCTCATCATGCGGGCGACGTCGAAGCCATGGGCGACGCCGGCGGCGTCGAGCGTCGCGTAGTCGCCGGCGCGGCGGGCACCGTAGCGGAAGTCGTCGCCGACGAGCACGTAGCGCGCACCGAGGCCGGCGACCAGCACGTCGGCCACGAAGGCTTCGGGCGACTGGGCGGCAAAGGCGGCGTCGAAGCGCATCACCACCGCCTGCTCGACGCCGCAGCGTTCGAGCTCGCAGAGCTTGTCGCGCAGGGTCGCGATGCGTGCGGGCGCGGCCTCGGGCTGGTGCCGCAAGGCCGCGAAGTAGTCGCGTGGGTTGGGCTCGAAGGTCAGCACTGTCGGCGGCAGGCGGCGATGCGCGGCCTCCGAGACAAGGAGCGCGAGCATCGCCTGGTGACCGCGATGGACGCCGTCGAAGTTGCCGATCGTGAGCGCGCAATGGGCAGCGAGGCCGGGGTGCCGCAGGCTGCGGAAGAGGCGCATGGCGCCGGATTATCGGCGGCGTCCGAAGCGTCACTACACTGCCGGGCCGCGAGCCGCCTTCCTGCCTGATCCTCCTTCGCGCCCGATGCACATCGACTCCCTCCGCCAGCGACTGCGCCGTCTCGGCGCCCGGCCTTGCCACGAAGATCGCGTACTGCGCCAGTGGGCCCGCGCCGAATCGCAGGCCAACGGTCCGCGCCGGCCGGAAGACTTCCTGCCGGCCGCGGTTCGCGCCGACTTGCCGGCGCTCGAGACCGAACTCCGCGGCCTGGCCACGCTGCGCTCGGTGCACGACGCAGCCGACGGTTCGCAGCGCCTTCTCGTCGGCCTGGCCGACGGCCAGTCGGTCGAGGCCGTGCTGTTGCCACGTGGCGGCCTCTGCATCTCGAGCCAGGTCGGCTGCGCGGTCGGCTGCGTCTTCTGCATGACGGGTCAGGGTGGCCTGCTGCGCCAGCTCGGCAGCGCCGAGATCGTTGCGCAGGTGGCGCTGGCGCGCAGCCTGCGGCCGGTCGACAAGGTGGTCTTCATGGGCATGGGCGAGCCGGCCCACAACCTCGAGGCGGTGCTCGAGGCGATCGACCTGCTCGGCACCGGCGGCGGCATCGGTCACAAGCAGCTGGTGTTCTCGACCGTCGGTGACCGGCGCGTCTTCGAGCGCTTGCCGCAGGGCCGGGTTCGCCCGGCGCTGGCGTTGTCGCTGCATGCCACCGACCCGGCGCTGCGGGCTCGCCTGCTGCCACGTGCGCCGGCGATCGAGCCGGCCGAGCTGGTGGCGCTCGGCGAGGGCTACGCGAGGGCCACGGGTTATCCGGTCCAGGTCCAGTGGACGCTGCTCGACGGCATCAACGACACCGCGGCCGAGATCGACGGCATCGTGCGACTGCTGACCGGAAAGTACGCGGTGATGAACCTGATTCCGTACAACGCCGTCGACGGCCTGAGTTTCGCCCGGCCCACGTCCGAGCGCGCCCTGGCGATGGCGCGCGAGCTGCTCCGGCGCGGCGTGCTGACCAAGCTCAGGCAGTCGGCGGGGCAGGACGTCGAGGCCGGCTGCGGGCAGCTGCGCGCCCGCGACACCGCCCGCAGCGCGAAGCGGATCGAGATCGTCGCCGCCTAGGCGACGCGCCGCTCGCTCAGGCCGGCACGACCCGCGCGAGCCATCCGCGCAAGGCTTCGTTCACCTCGGCGGGTTTCTCGAGCGCCGACATGTGGCCGCAGCCATCGAGCACGACGAGGCGAGAGCCGGCGATGCCGGTGGCCATCTCCTCGTGCAGCTCGAGCGGCGTCAGCAGGTCCTCGCGCCCGCACAGCACGAGCGTCGGGCAGCGAATGGCGGCCAGCGTCGGCCGGCTGTCGCTGCGGCCCATGATGGCCTGCTGCTGTCTCACGAAGCCTTCGCGGCCGATGCCCGCTGCCATCTTCTCTAGCAGGTCGACGAGGGCCGCGTCGCCGAGGCGCGACGGATGCAGGATGCGCGGCATGAAGGCGGTCATGACGGCGCCGAAGTCACTGGCCGACTGGGCAATGACGGTGCGGCGCAGCTCGCTGGCCTGCGGCGTCTCGGGCCGGGCACTGGTGTCGAGCAGCGCCAGTGCCGCGACGCGTTCAGGCGCCTTGCGCATGATCTCGAGCGCCAGGTAGCCGCCCATCGACAGGCCCATCAGCGCGAAACGTCCGGCGGGCGCGCGGTCCAGCGCCATCTCGGCGAGCTCGGCCATCGACGCCTGCGGCGTCAGCGCGAACGACGTGAGCGGATGGTCGGCTCCGAGGGCGGCCGCCTGGTGATGCCAGAGGCGCTCGTCGTCGAGCAGGCCGGGGAGGGCCAGGATGGGGAGATGTGTCATGGCGGGTGCTGTGTCAACGGGTGATGGGGAAGTCGATCGTCGCATCGGCCCAGCGCCAGGCACCTGGCGCGAGGCCCGCGACCGTGACGACACCGAAGGCGCTGCGCTCGAGCCCTTCGACGCGGTTGCCGACCGCCGCGATCATTCGCTTGACCTGGTGGTATTTGCCTTCGGTGAGCGTCAGTCGCAGCTCGCGCTCGCCGGTCGCGACGCAGGCCGACGCGGCGACGGTGTCGTGGTCGTCGTGGAGCAGCACGCCGGCGAGCAGGCGGTCGACCTGCAGCGAGTCGACCTCGTGCTTGCAACGCACTTCGTAGACCTTGGGCACGTGCCGCTTCGGCGAAGTGAGGCGATGGACGAGCACGCCGTCGTCGGTGAACAGGAGCACGCCGGTGGTGTCTTCGTCCAGACGACCGATCGGCTGCACGCCGCGGTTGCGCAGCGGTGCCGGCAGCAAGGTGTACACGCTCGCGTGGTGCCTGGGCTTGAGCGAGCACTCGTAGCCGGCCGGCTTGTTCAGCACGATGAGCGCCTGCGCGTGATACGGCCAGCGCTCGCCGCGAACGCGGAACCAGCGGCCGGTCGGATCGCCGACGTCGTGGTCGGGATCGTCGACGGCGAGCGGCGCGCTGCCGTCG
>JBDTCA010000266.1:0-3897 GCA_039923815.1 Caldimonas sp.
TCTTCATCGACAGGGCGTGGATCTGCTCGCGCATGCGGTCGCCGAGGGCACGGTAGACGCGCTGGTGTCGGGCGACGCGGTTCGTGCCTTCGAATTCGGCCGACACGATGGTGGCAAAGAAATGCCGACCGTCGCCCTCGACCTCGATGTGCTCGCAGGCAAGGCCGTCGGCGATGAAACGCTCGATCTCGGCTGGGGTGGGATCGGCCATCCGTGCATCCTACCGTGCCGGGCGTGGGTCTATGGCGCCCCGACAGGGCGGTCGGCGCGGGGCGGCACCAGGAAATCGAAGTCGCAGCCTTCGTCGGCCTGAAGCACGCAGCGGTGAAAGAGCGCCGCGTAGCCGCGCTCCGGAGCCGGGGCGGCGCCGGGCAACGGGGGCTGCGACGCGCGTGCCGCGAGGTCGGCGTCGCTCACCAGCAGGTCGATGCGGCGGCCGGCGACGTCGAGCCTGATCGCGTCGCCGTTGCGGATGAGGGCGATCGGGCCGCCGGCCGCGGCCTCGGGCACCATGTGCAGCACGATGGTGCCGAACGCGGTGCCGCTCATGCGCGCGTCGGAGAGCCGGACCATGTCCTTGACGCCTTGCATCGCGAGCTTCTTCGGAATCGGCAGGTAGCCGGCTTCGGGCATGCCCGGGGCGCCGACCGGGCCGGCGTTGCGCAGCACCAGGACGTCGCCGGCCTCGACGTCGAGGCCCGGATCGTCGATGCGCTGCGCCATGTCTTCTACCGACTCGAAGACGACGGCGCGGCCGGTGTGCTGCATCAGCGCCGGGCTCGCCGCCGACTGCTTGCAGATGGCGCCGCGCGGCGCCAGGTTGCCGCGCAGCACGACCATGCTGCCCTGGGCGCTGATCGGGTCGGCGCGACTGCGGATGACGTCCTGCGGTTCGGCGGTGTCGACCTTCGCCAGCACCTCGCGCAGCGTCGTGCCCTCGACGGTGAGGGCGTCGAGGTCGAGCGCGTCGGCGAGCTCGTGCATCAACCGCGGCACGCCGCCGGCCCAGTGGAAGTGCTCCATGTAGTGCTTGCCCGACGGCTTCAGATCGACGAGCACCGGGACCTCGCGGCCGATGCGGTCGACCTCGTCGAGATCGATGCCGATGCCGAGCCGGCCGGCGGCGGCGGTGAGATGGATCAGCGCATTGGTCGAGCCGCCGATCGCCTGCATGACGACGAGGGCGTTGCGAAACGCGGCCGCCGTCATGAGCTCGGCCGGCAGCGGCCCGCCGCACTCGGCCATGCGGGTGGCGACGCGGCCGCTGGCCTCGGCCGAGCGCAGGCGGTCGGCGTGCGTGGCCGGGATCGAGGCTGCGCCGGGCAAGGCCAGGCCCATGATCTCGACGATGCAGGCCATGGTGCTGGCCGTGCCCATCACCATGCAGGTGCCGGTTGTCGGCGCCAGGCGCTCGTTGACGATCTCGATCTCGGCCGCGCTCATCCGGCCGCCACGAAACTCGCCCCAGAGGCGCCGGCAGTCGGTGCAGGCACCGAGCTGCTCGCCCTTGTGGTGGCCGACGAGCATCGGGCCGACCGGCACGAACACCGCCGGCACGCCGGCCGAAGCCGCGGCCATCATCTGCGCGGGGATCGTCTTGTCGCAGCCGCCGATCAGCACCACCGAATCCATCGGCTGCGCCCGCAGCATCTCCTCGGTGTCCATTGCCATCAGGTTGCGCAGGAACATGCTGGTCGGGTACGCGAACGACTCGTGGATCGAGATCGTCGGGAACTCCATGGGCAGGCCGCCCGCCAGCATCACGCCGCGCTTGATCGACTCGACCAGCTTGGGCACGTTGCCGTGGCAGGCGTTGTAGTCGCTGAACGTGTTGGCGATGCCGACGATCGGCCGCCCCAGGGCGTCGTCGGAGAGCCCCATCGCCTTGACGAAGGCCTTGCGCAGGAAGAGCGAGAAGTCGGCGTCGCCGTAGGAGGTGAGGCCTTTTCTCATGCCCTGGTAGCGGGTCATGTCAGTGCCTGATCTTGTAGCCGATCTTCAGCAGGTGCAGGCACAAGCCGCAGACGACGACGAGGGCCGTGCTCACCACAGCGAAGCTGAGCCACGGCGAGACATCGCTGGTGCCGAAGAAGCCGTGGCGAAAGCCGTCGATCATGTAGAAGAAGGGGTTGAGGTGGCTCACTTCGCGCCAGCCCGGCGGCAACGACTGCACCGAATAGAACACGCCGGAGAGGAACGTCATCGGCATGATGATGAAGTTCTGGAAGGCGGCGATCTGGTCGAACTTCTCGGCCCACAGCCCGGCGATCAGCCCCAGCGCGCCCATCAGCGTCGCGCCCGCGACCGTGAAGAAGAGGATCCAGAGCGGGTTGGCGACGTGCAGCGGCGCGAACCAGACCGTGACCAGCATGACGCCGGCACCGACCGCGAGGCCGCGCACGATCGAGGCGCCCACGTACGCCAGGAACCAGGCCCAGTGCGAGAGCGGGGTGACGAGCAGGAACACCAGGTTGCCGGTGATCTTGCTCTGGATCAGGGACGAGCTCGCGTTCGCGAACGCGTTCTGAAGCACGCTCATCATCACCAGGCCGGGGATCAGGAAACTCGTGTAGCCGACCGAGTCGAACACGGTGACGCGGCCTTCGAGCACGTGGCCGAAGATGAGCAGGTAGAGGATGGCCGTGAGCACCGGCGCGGCGACGGTCTGGAAGCTCACCTTCCAGAAGCGCAGCACCTCCTTGTAGAGCAGCGCGCGCGTGCCGGCGAGGATGCCGGTGTCGACGACCTTCGCAGCTGCCACGGCCGTCGCGTCGCTCATGCGGCAACGCGCGGCGGCGTCTCGCCGCGCATGATCTCGATGAACACGTCTTCCAGATCGGCGCGTCCGATCTCGAGGTCTTCGGGCTCGCAGCCGGCACCGTGCAGCACGGCGAGGACCTGCTCGACTTCCCGGGCATCGTGGGCGGTGATCTGGACGATGCGGCCGGTGACGCGCGCGTTCGCTGCCAGCGACGGCGGCAGCGCCTTGTCGAGCTTGAAACGCAGCATGGTGCTGGCCGTGCCGGCGAGCAGTGCCGAGGTGCGGTCGAGCGCGACGACCCGGCCCTGCTTGAGCATGGCGATGCGGCCGCAAAGCGCTTCCGCTTCTTCCAGATAGTGCGTGGTGAGCAGCACCGTGTGACCTTCCTTGTTGAGGCGCGCGACGAACTGCCAGAGCGTCTGGCGCAGCTCGACATCGACGCCGGCAGTCGGCTCGTCGAGCACGATCACCGGCGGGCGATGCACCAGCGCCTGGGCCACCAGCACGCGCCGCTTCATGCCCCCGGAGAGCTGGCGCATGTTGGCGTCCGCCTTGTCCTCGAGGCCGAGGGCGGCGAGCAATTCGTCGATCCAGGCGTCGTTGTTGCGGACGCCGAAGTAGCCGCCCTGGAGGCGCAGTGCCTCGCGCACGGTGAAGAAGGGATCGAAGACGAGCTCCTGGGGCACGATTCCCAGCTGCATGCGCGCCGCGGCGTAGTCGGCGACGACATCGTGGCCGAGCACCGAGACGTTGCCGCTGGTCGCGCTCGCCAGCCCGGCCAGGATGCTGATGAGCGTGGTCTTGCCGGCGCCGTTCGGGCCGAGCAGGCCGAAGAACTCACCTTGCTTGATGTCGAAGCTGACGCCGTCCAGGGCGTGAACGGGGCCGCGCTGCCCGGCGTACGTCTTGACGACGTTCTTGAATGAGATGGCCGGCATGGAGTCGCGGCATTGTAGGCAGCGAGGTCGACTTTCGCGGCCGAGTCCGGCTCGGAACGCGCGCCGCCGCCCCTAGGGCGCAAACCGATGCGGCAGCGAGAGACGGGGTGCTAGATTGCCCGCGTCCATGGTCAAGCCCCTCAAGAAGCCGCGGCGCACCGCCGAGCGCATCCTCGACACCACGCTCGAGCTCTTCAA
>JBDTCA010000267.1:0-17829 GCA_039923815.1 Caldimonas sp.
GCGGCAGGGTGACGTCACGGCTGACCTGACCACGCGTGGCGCCGACGCTTCGTGCCGCCTCTTCCAGCTCGGGGCCCACCTGCAGCAGCGAGCTCGATACCAGTCGCATGCCGTATGCGAGCCAGACCACGGTGTAGGCGATCCACAGGCTCACGATGGTCGATCGCAGCGGTGCCAGTGGTGGGAAAAACAGGAACACCCAAAGGAACGCGAGACCGGCGAGCAGGCCTGGCACGGCGCGTGGCACGAGAACGAGGTAGTCGACGAAGCGGGACCAGGCGTCGTTCTTGCGGTGCGTCGCCAGTCCGACGGCGGCGTAGCAGATGACGGCCAGGCCACCGCCGGCGACGCCGATCAGCACCGTGTTGAAGATGCCACGCACGAGTGTCGGCTGCGTGAAGACCTCGCGGAAGTTGTCGAGCGTCAGCACCCCGGCAAGGTTGACGCCTTCGCCCCAGTTCGTGACCAACGCGCGCAAGGCGATGCCCGAGAGCGGCACGGCGACGGTCGCCACCAGCCAGAGGATCAGGATCGCCGCCGCGACCCAGCGCCAGCCTCCCAGCGGCAGGGGCCGTTGTCGGCCGGCCTTGCCCTTGACGGTGATGAACCTGCCGGCGTTGCGGAGCAGGTAGCGCTGCAGCATCACGAGCGGAAAGGTCATCGCCACGATGCACACGGCCACCGCCGCCATCAAGTGATATGAAGGAATGCCGAGCTTGTTCGTGAGCTTGTAGAGATAGGTGGCGAGCACGAGGTGACCCTCCGGGTCGCCCAGAACAAGCGGCAGGCCGAAAATCTCGAAGCCGAGGAAGAACACGAGCACCCCGGAAAAGAGCAGCGACGGCGTGACCATCGGCAAGCTCACATCGCGTGCCACCTGGAATGGCGACGAGCCGGCCATTCGCGCCGCCTCCTCGACGTCTGAACCCAGGCTCTTCAGCGCCGACGACGAATACAGGTACACATGCGGAACATGCGTCAGCCCCGCGATCACGGCGATGCCGGTGAGCGAGTAGACGTTCCACGGCACGCCGCCGAACAGCGTCTTCGCCCACACCGAATAGAAGCCGACCGGTCCGGCCGAGACCACGTAGCCGAAGCCCAGGACCATCGGCGACACGAACACCGGGATCAGCAACAACGGCTCGATCCAGCCGCGGCCGGGCAGGTCGGTGCGGATCATGAGGAAGGCGAGGATCGCGCCGAGCGGCACCGCGATGAGCGCCATCGTCGCGGCGATGATCAGCGAGTTCTTGAGCGAGTCCCAGAAGTCGCTGTCGTCGAAGATGAACTGGAAGGCGCCGATGCCGAACTTGTGCGGCATGAAGAAGGGCGCGTCGAGAAAGCTCTGGTAGAAGATCAGCCCGAGCGGCAGAAAGACGGCGAGCGCCGTCAGGCCGATGACGCTCGCTCGAGCGACTCCAATGCGCATGGGCGAGACCGGAGTCTGCCGGCGGCTACTTGCCTGCCTTCATCGCGGCTTGCCACTGCTTGAGGAAGTCCAGTCGCTTGGTCTGGTCGAGGAAGACAAGCAGCTCGGCGCTGACCGGGATCGGCTTGGCGTTGTTGCCCAGCACCTTGGCGTAGCCGGCGACCGTCATCTCGCCCTCGACGTCGGCGCGGATCGAACCGAGCTCGGCCTGGTTGGCGATGATGCTCTGGCCGCGCTTGGAGAGGATGTAGTCGACCCAGAGCTTGGCGGCGTTGGGGTTCTTCGCCGTCTTCGAAGCGAACATCACGCGCGACATGACCAGCGCGTAGTCCTTCGGCAAGACGATGCCGATCGACGGATCCTTCTTCGCCCGCAGCACCGCGTAGGAGTTGAAGATGTTGAAACCGAGCAGGTTCTCGCCCGAGCTGATGCGCTCCATCATCGTGCCGGCGCTCGATTGCACGCGCGGCCCGACGGCGCCCAGCGCCTTGACCATGTCCCAGAACTGCGGGTTGTACTTGCTGTCTTGCGTGATGAGCATGAAGCCGACGCCCGACTTCTCGATGTCGTAGGTCGTGACCTTGCCCTTGAGCTTTTCGCTCTTGGTCGTGAAGACCCGCAGCAGATCGGCATGGCTCTGCGGGATCTCGTCGCCGCTCAGGAGGCGCTTGTTGTAGACGATCGCGAGCGGCTCGTACGTGGTGCCGAAAGCTTCGTTCTTCCAGACTGCCCAGGCAGGCAGATTGGGAATTTCCGGCGATGCGTAGGTCATGGCGCCGCCGTCACTGGCGAGCTTGATCTGCAGGTCCATCGCCGAGCTCCACAGCACATCGGCCGACCCTGCGTTGGCCGCCCTCTCGCTGATGAAGCGGTTGTAGATCTCGGTCGAATTCATGTCGTTGTATTCGACGGAGATACCGGGATAGAGAACCTGGAAGTCCTTGATCAGCGGGCTCGCCGAAGCCGTGTCGGTGGTGCTGTAGACGACGACCTTGCCTTCCTTCTTCGCCGCGGCGATGGTGTCGCCGTAGCTCGCTGGATAACCGGGCGGGACCTGGGCGAGGGCCGATGCGCAGAAGGCGGCGACCGTTGCGGCAAGGAGGGATGTGCGGAGATTTCTCATAGGGGTGGCGAGCTTCGGATTTCGGTCGAGGCGAAGACTATCGCGCGGCACGTGCGATCTCGCAACCGGCGATATCCCGAGCCACGGATCCCGAGCCACGGAAGGCCTCAGGCAACAGCGCCGGCGGCGAGGGCGCGCTGCCGCTGCGCCTCCAGAGCAGCGCCTTCGCCGGCGCGTGTGTCCCAGCCTTCCAGGTGTCGCATGGCGATACCTGCGAGCGCTGCGATCCACTCGTGCTGGTCGTTCAGGCAAGGGATGTAGCCGAACTCTGCGCCTCCGGCCGCCATGAAGGCTGCCCGGACTTCCTGATCGACTTCCTCGAGGGTCTCGAGGCAGTCGGAGACGAAGCCGGGACAGGCGACGTCGACGTGGCGAACGCCGGCCCGCGCCAGTGCGACGACGGTGGGTTCGGTATAGGGCGTCAGCCATTCGGCCTTGCCGAAACGGCTCTGGAAGGTGACGGCAACGAAGTCCGGCGCCAGCTTCAGCCGGTCTGCGAGCAGGCGGCCCGTCTTCTGGCATTCGCAGTGGTACGGATCGCCGAGGGCCAACGTGCGTCGTGGCATGCCATGAAAGCTGAGCACCAGCTTGTCGGGTCGGCCATGCGTCATCCAGTGGTCAGTGACGCGGCAGGCAAGGGCGTCGATGTAGGCCGGGTCGTCGTGATAGTGCTTGACGAGCCGCAGCTCCGGCACGTTGCGCGTCCGGCACATCCAGCCCGCGAGTGCGTCACCGATGCTGGCCGTCGTGGCTGCCGAATATTGCGGGTATAGCGGGACGAGAAGAACGCGATCGGCGCCGCCTGCCTTGACTTCATCGAGTACCGACGCGATCGACGGCGTGCCGTAGCGCATTGCATGACGGACGACGACGCGGTGGCCGCGCTCGCCGAGGTAGCCGGCCAAAAGCAGCGCCTGCTTTTCGGTCCAGACCTTGAGCGGCGAGCCCGCGTCCGTCCAGATGCTCGCGTACTTGCGCGCTGACCGCGCCGGGCGAGTGCGCAGGATCACGGCGTGAAGCAGCGGCAGCCAAATCAGGCGTGGAATCTCGACAACGCGCGGATCGGCAAGAAACTCGGCGAGGTACCGACGCACGGCCACTGCCGTCGGCGCCTCGGGCGTGCCCAGATTGCAGATCACCACGGCCGTCGTCGGCGCCGTGCCATGAACCCAGGCCGGCTCTGCGGCGAAAGTCATCAGGACTTCAGGCCGAATTCGAACGGCGTCTGGCCGCGCTGGGTATCGGCGAACTTCATCACCTCGAACCGAACGCATGGGCTGAGCGGTTCCGAAGGAGGTGTGCCGAGCCCGATCACGCCGCTGCCGTGCAGCGTGCAGGCGCCTCTTCGCAGGCTGATGATCTCGGGGTCGTTGTCGAAACGCACGTAGGTGCCGTTGTAGCTGAGGTCGACGAGCTGAAACGTGCCGCCATGCCAGTCGACGCGCGCGTGCGACCGGGAGACGCGGTTGTCGTCGATGATGTAGGTGGCTTGCGGGCTGCGGCCGAGCACGACGGGCAGGCTGGCGCCAGCGTAAATCCGGTTGACGTCGAGCCACACCAGCCGGATGCCCTCGGGCTCGGGGGCCGGCACCAGCATGTCGCCGTAAGCCGTGGCCGCGGTGTCGCCAAAGCGGCGCACTGCCTCCTGCAGATGAACCTCCACCGGCTCGGCTCGCCCGCGCAGCTGCATGCCGCCGAGGCTGCGAAATCGCGATCGCTCCCATTCGCCCAGCAGCTCGACGACGCTGCGCGTGGCCAGCGTCTCGTTGTCGCCGGCGTGATCGAGCAGGCGGGCGGCGATGTTGACCGCGTCACCGAAGACGTCGCCCTGCATCTCGATGACTTCACCGTATGCCAGACCGACCTGCAGCTTGAGCGGTACCGCCGGGACACGGCTGTCGGCCATGCCATCGCCCTGCGTTCCGATCCGGGCCATCGCATCGTGCATGTCGTCGGCAGCGGCGACGCCCGAAGGCGGCCCTTCGAAGACGGCCATCAGTCCGTCGCCAAGTGTTTTCACGACCTGGCCGCCGCGAGTCTCGACGACGCGAGCGAGGATGGCGACGCTTTGCGTGACGACTGCCGTCGCGTCGGCATTGCCGAGCGTCTCGTACATGGACGTGCTGCCGCGAAGGTCGGCGAAGAGCACGGTGCGTTCGTGAACCTGGGTCATTGCGTGTCAGCTGCGCAGGACATCGGGGCGAAGTCTATCGCGCGTCCGACGTGAAAAAGGGCTCCGCCTCGCGGCGGAACCCTGATGGTCAGGCGGCCTGGATCAGAGCGTGTCGAGATAGGTCCGCAGCTTGTCGGAGCGGCTCGGGTGCTTGAGCTTCCTGATGGCTTTGGCCTCGATCTGGCGAATGCGCTCGCGCGTCACGTCGAACTGCTTGCCGACTTCCTCGAGGGTGTGATCGGTGCTCATCTCGATGCCGAAGCGCATGCGCAGCACCTTGGCTTCGCGCGGCGTCAGCGAGTCGAGGATGTCCTTGACGACGTCGCGCAATCCCGCCTGCATCGCCGCTTCGATCGGCGCCGTGTTGTTGGTGTCCTCGATGAAGTCGCCCAGATGCGAATCGTCGTCGTCGCCGATCGGCGTTTCCATCGAGATCGGCTCCTTGGCGATCTTCATGATCTTGCGGATCTTGTCCTCGGGAATTTCCATCTTCTCGGCCAGCGTCGGTGCGTCGGGCTCGAAGCCGAACTCCTGCAAGTGCTGGCGCGAAAGGCGATTCATCTTGTTGATCGTCTCGATCATGTGGACCGGAATACGGATCGTGCGTGCCTGGTCGGCGATCGAGCGGGTGATCGCCTGGCGGATCCACCACGTGGCATAGGTCGAGAACTTGTAGCCGCGGCGATATTCGAACTTGTCGACCGCCTTCATGAGGCCGATGTTCCCCTCCTGGATCAGGTCGAGGAACTGCAGGCCGCGATTGGTGTACTTCTTGGCGATGGAGATCACGAGGCGAAGGTTGGCCTCGATCATTTCCTTCTTGGCATCCCGCGACGAGCGCTCGCCTTCGTTCATTCGCTTGTTGATCTTCTTCAGATCGTCGAGCGGCACCACCGCGCGTGCCTGCTGCTCCGTCAGCTTTCTCTGCAGTTCTTGCACCGGGGGCAGGTTGCGGGTGAGGATCACGCTGTACGGCTTGTTGGCCGCGACTTCCTTCTCCGCCCATTTCAGGTTGAGGATGTTCGGCGGGAAGTTCTTGATGAAGTATTCCTGCGGCATGCCGCACTTGTCGACGAGGATCTTCCTGAGCTCGCGCTCGTAGCGACGCACATCGTCGACCTGCGAGCGCAGGATCGCGCAGAGCTTCTCGATCGTCTTGACGGTGAAGCGGATCGTCATCAGCTCGCTGCTGATGGCTTGCTGGGCGCGGCTGTACGAGGGCGACTGGTAGCCGTCCTTCTCGAACGCCTTGCGCATCTTCTCGAAGTTGATGCGAAGCGAATCGAACTTGCCGAGCGCAGCGACCTTCAACTCTTCGAGCTTCTTGGTCAGAGCCTTCGAGCCGCCGTTGCCGTCGTCGTCGTCCTCTTCGTCGAAGAAGTCGACGTCTTCCTCGGCGACGTAGTCGTCGGCCTCGTCGACCGAGACGAAACCGTCGACCGCCTCGGAGATCTTCATTTCGCCCGAGCCGATGCGGTCGGCGTAGACGAGGATCTCGGCGATCGTCGTCGGCGACGCGCTGATCGCCAGCATCATGGCCTGCAGCCCGCCTTCGATCCGTTTGGCGATCTCGATCTCGCCTTCACGGGTGAGCAACTCGACGGTGCCCATCTCCCGCATGTACATGCGAACCGGGTCGGTCGTGCGGCCGAATTCGGAGTCGACCGTCGAGAGGGCCGCTTCGGCAGCTTCTTCGGCTTCTTCTTCCGTCGCCGTGGTGGCGCCGCCGCCGGCGATCAGCAGCGTGGCGGCATCAGGCGCCTGCTCGTAGACGGCGATGCCCATGTCGTTGAGCATCGAGACGATGGCCTCGAGGATCTCGTGGTCGACGAGCTTCTCGGGCAGGTGGTCGTTGATCTCCTGGTGCGTCAGGAATCCCCGCGTCTTGCCCATCTTGATGAGCGTCTTCAACTCCTGGCGACGCTTGGCGACCTCTTCTTCGGTGAGCTGCGTCTCGTCGAGGCCGAACTCGCGCATCAGTGCGCGCTCCTTGGCGCGCGACACCTTCATCCGCAGCGGCTTGGCCTTGGCGACGTCGGCCTCCGCCACGGCCACCGGCTCGCCTTCGATCTCTGACTCGATCTCCGACAAGTCGACGTCCGACACCTCGGACTTCGCCTTGTCGTCTCCCTTGCCCTTCTTCGCGGCTATCGCCTTGCCCTTGACCGGGGTGTCGACAGCCTTCCCGGGCGCCAACTTCTTCTTCAGCTCCGCGCTTGCGCCAGCGACTGCCGTCGTGGCCTTCGCGGCTTTTGCAGTCGGAGCGGACTTGGTGGGGACGGGCGGCTTCTTGGCAGTCATGCGTTTCCTCTGGGCATTGGGGGCGTCGTGCATGCGAGCCCGACTACGGACTTGCGCACCGCGGCGCGAAATTCAAGTCGTCTCGATCGTGCGCGTGCGGATCGAGCCGCCGCCAGGCAGCCTTTCGAAGGATGCGCAACGTGCGGGTCGATGCGGGGTGACAGATGGATCGGCCGGTAAAGGCTCGATCGACCGAAGCTGCAGTCCTTGCGGGAGGAGGTGGCCTTGAAATGACCCTTTTTCGAAGGGTGGCCGGGGCCCGGAGGTGCTGCCGTCACGCGATCCGCGTCGCAAAACGCAGGATTATACCGGTCGATGCCTGTTCAGCCCTCGACAGCGCGCCTCAGCACGCGCATCGCCTCGGCCTTGGCCGGTGCTTCCCGCAGCTGGTTCAGCGACAGCCGAAGATCGTCTTCGACCGGATCGATCTCCGGGTCTTCCGCATCGACGAGAGCAAACGCGTGCGGTGCCCAGTCCTGCTCGCCGATGCGCTCCTTCAGCACCGCCCAGGAAACCGCGCCATGCTCGGCAGCGTCGCGATCGATGAAGCGAAACAGCTCGCCGTGCCAACCCGGCAGCGCGCACAGAAGAGCATGTTCCGGAGCGCTCAACGTCTCCCACCAACGGCTCTCCAGCAGCAACATCCACGCGGCGCGATCGGCCGGCTGGCGCATGGCCGGGCGGGTCGGCACTCGGCGTCGGGTCGCACTTGACGGCGAGGGTGCGGCACGCCGTTGCGTCGCCACCGCGACCTGCCAGGCCGACGCCAGCTCGTCGACAGGCAATGCCGCTCGCGACGCCATCTCGCCCAGCAACTGCCGCTTCAGCATGCCCTCGGGGAGGGCGGCCCAGAGGGGCCGTGCACTGGCCAGGAAACGGGCCCGGCCTTCCGCCGTGGCGAGCTCGCAGTCAACGCCGGCCTGCGCGACGATCTGGCGCGACAGGGGCACCGCCTCGGCGACGGCACGCTCGAAGGCCACCGCGCCGAGCTCGCGGACGAAGCTGTCGGGATCGTGCTCTGCGGGCAGGAACAGAAAGCGGAAGCTGCGCGTGTCATTGGCGTGCGGAAGGCTTGCCTCGAGCGCGCGCCCTGCCGCTCGCCGGCCCGCGGCGTCGCCGTCGAAGCTGAACACGACGGACTCCGTGAAGCGGGCGAGCTTGTGGACGTGCTCGGCCGTACACGCGGTGCCAAGCGTGGCGACGGCGTTTTCGAAACCCGATTGCGCCAACGCGACGACGTCCATGTAGCCCTCCACGACAAGTGCGTAGCCACGCTGGCGTATGGCGGTGCGCGCCTCGAACAGGCCGTAGAGCTCACGACCCTTGACGAAGACGGGCGTCTCTGGCGAATTGAGGTACTTCGGTTCGCCCCGGTCGAGCACTCGACCGCCGAAGCCGATCACCGCGCCTTGCACGGAACGGATCGGAAACATGACGCGATCGCGAAAGCGGTCATATCTCTTCCTTGGAGCCGGTTCCGCCCCGGGCGTCGAGGCGTCGTCGGCGGCGGCGGCAGAGGGCGGCGGCGCCTCGCCCTCGACGGCGTGGCTGATGACGAGGCCGCTCTCTTCCAGCAGGGGGTCGTCGTTCTCGGGAAAGACGCTGGCCAGGCTGCGCCAGCCCTCGGGCGCGTAGCCCAGACCGAAACGAGCCGCGACCTCGCCGCTCAGTCCGCGCCCCTTGAGATAAGCGATGGCGCGGTCGCTGGCTTTGAGCTGGCGGCGATAGCCGTCTGCCGCCTTCTCAAGCACGTCGCTGAGCGTCGCCTGCCGCTGCTTCTGCGCAATCGCCTGGTCGCGTTCGGCCGGCGTGGCGGTGTCTTCAGGAACGGCGAGCCCGGCCTGCTGGGCGAGGTCACGCACAGCATCGATGAAACCCATGCCGTGCTGCTCCATCAGGAAGCCAACGGCGTTGCCATGAACGCCGCACCCGAAGCAGTGGTATGTCTGCCGTGATGAGCTGACGGTGAAGCTTGGCGACTTTTCGCCGTGAAAAGGGCAGAGCCCTTTCCAGGTCGCGCCGGCTCGCTTCAGCTCGACCGAGCGGCCGACGATCTCGACGATGTCAACGCGGGCGAGGAGGTCGTGAACGAAGGTCGGCGGGATCACCGAAGCAGTCTAGCCGCGGCCTCGTCAGCACCACGGCGCCGCGGCCGCACGGGAAGTCAGACCGCGAAGTCGCCGATCTTGCGGCCGCTGGCGATGGCAGCTTTCAGCCACCGCGGCTGCAGGCCGCGCCCGCTCCACGATTCGCCGGTAGAGGCATTGCGATACTTCGCCGCCACCTTTGCACCGCCGCCGGTCTTGCCTTTGCGCACCGCCGATTTGCCGCCCCGCGAGCCGAGATCAGCCGCCGTCAATCCATATTCCGACATCAACGACCGGACCTTATCGATCGCCTCGCCCCGCTCGCTCGATTTGGTTTCCTCGATCTGGCGATCCAGCGCTTCTTTTTGCGCCATCAGTTCCTGTAATGTTGCCATGTCGAATCCTTTTTGCTCGAAGCGTGAATTATGTCGAGCGCGATTCTATAGAAACCGTCAGGCCGGTGGTGGCACATATCCCATGGGCTGCTCGGCGCCGGCGCCGAAGAAGAAATTCTCCATTTGCCGCGCCAGATACTGTCGCGATCGCTGGTCGGCCAGATTGAGTCGGTTTTCGTTCACCAGCATGGTCTGGTGCTTGAGCCAGGCCGCCCAGGCTTCCTTGCTGACCGAGGCGTAGATTCGCTTGCCGAGATCACCAGGGTATGGGGCGTAGTCGAGGCCTTCTGCTTCGCGCTTGAGATAGACGCACTGAACGATTCTTGCCATTGTTTTGTCCTTGGCGGCGCCGAGTCACTGCCGGCGATCCGCGTATGTTGAGTCAGCCCAGCTTCTTGACGAATACCTGAGAACGTCGATCCCAGTTGTATTTGCGCTGGCGGGCGTCGGGCAACCAGTCGGGGTCGGCCTGCACGAAACCGCGCTTGATGAACCAGTGCATCGTGCGCGTCGTCAGCACGAATATGCTGTCGAGTCCGAGAGCGCGGGCGCGCTGCTCGACTCGCTTGAGTATCCGCTCGCCGTCGCCTTGGCCTTGCACGTGCGGAGAGACGGTAAATGCCAGCATTTCGGCCGTCCTCGATTCCGGATACGGGTACAGGGCAGCACAGCCGAATATCACGCCGTCGTGCTCGATGACGGTGTAGTTATCGATATCTCGCTCGATCTCGGTCCGGTCACGCTTGACCAGCGTGCCGTCGCGCTCGAACGGCTCGATCAATTGCAATACGCCACCGATGTCGTCGGCGCTGGCCTGACGCAGGCTTTCAAGCTTTTCGTCGACCACCATGGTGCCGATGCCGTCGTGCGTGAAGACCTCCATCAACAACGAGCCGTCGATGGCGAAGGGCAGGATATGCGAGCGTTCGACGCCCCCTCGGCAGGCCCGGACGCAGTACTGCAGATAGAAGGCAGCGTCGGTCGGCAGCAGCGGTCGCGGCAACACAGCCAGCAGTCGCACGGCGTCGGCGAGGGCGAGCTCGGTGTCGACCGGTGTTGCCGGATCGGCAGGCACCTCATGGATTCCGGCCACTTCGGTCACGAACAGGAGCTTGTCGGCCTGCAGGGCGATCGCCGTCGCCGTGGCGACGTCTTCCATGGTCAGGTTGAAGGCCTCGCCTGTCGGTGAGAAGCCGAACGGTGAGAGCAGCACCATGGCGCCGATGTCGATGGCGCGGCGGATCGCGACGGCATCGACCTTGCGGACGATGCCGCTGTGCATGAAGTCGACGCCATCGACGACGCCGATCGGCTGCGCAGTGAGAAAGTTGCCGGAGACGACGCGCACGATGGCGTTGGCCATCGGCGTGTTGGGCAGGCCCTGTGAAAACGCTGCTTCGATCTCGAAGCGCAGTTGGCCGGCGGCCTCCTGGGCGCTGTCGAGCGCGACCGGATCGGTGATGCGCATGCCACCGCTGTGACGCGACTCGTGACCCTTCGAGCGCAGCTGCTCGTTGACTTGCGGCCGAAAGCCGTGAACGAGCACGATCTTGATGCCCATCGCCTGCAGGATGGCGAGGTCTTGCGCGAAAGACGAGAGCTTGCCCGCGGCGATCAGCTCGCCGGCGATTGCCACGACGAACGTCTTGCCGTGGTAGGCATGGATATGCGGAGCCACGGTTCTGAACCACGGCACGAAGGTATGCGGAAAGACGAGGTTCAAGGGCGAAAACGCAGCAGCCGGACGCCGCGGGATTCTGTCACGCGGTCGGCCACGCCATGGCGTCCGATCCCGGCCGCACCGAGGGGCGCGCATAGCCGGCCGGGGTGATGGAAAAGCGCGCTGCGTGGCGCAGCGCGACAAGTTGGCCGAAGCCCGACGCGCTCGTTTCGAGCTGGGCCGTGAAGTCTGGCGCCGGCGCGTCGAAGCCGTGCTCGACACGGCCGAGTTCGCGGAGCCATTGGCCCGTGCGAGCGAGCGACACCTGGACGTGCCAGCTGCCGCCTTCCTGACGTTGCCGAGTCAGCGCCGCGGCGGTGCCGAAAGCGAGCAGGAAGCCGGTCGCCATGTCGAGGATTTGCATTGGCAGCGGCTTGGCGACGACACCGAAGGCACGACCTTCGTCGTCGTTGAAACCGGTGGCGGTCTGGACCAGCGAGTCGAAGCCGCGTTTGCCGGCCCAGGGGCCGAGCCGACCGTAAGCCGAGAGCGAGGCGCAGACGATTCCCGGCCGCAGTGCTGCCACCCGTTCTGCGCCGAAGCCCAGCGCTGCCAGGCTGCCCGGTCGGTAGCCCTGCAGGAAGACGTGGGCGCCGCCGAGGACATGGCGTAACGCGTCCCTCCCGACCTCGCCACGAAGATCGGCGAGGGCGGAGCGCTTGCCGCGGCTGGTGTCGGCGATGGCGTCGATGTTGGGCAGGTGCGGCGAATTGACGAGAAGCACGTCCGCGCCATAGGCAGCCAGCGTGCGCCCAGCCACCGGGCCCGCCAGGATGCGCGTCAGTTCGAGCACGCGCAGACCATCGAGTGGACGCGCCGATCCCGGCAACGCTGGCCATGGCAGCGGCGGCGCATCGCCGATGCGCGTGATTTCCACGAGCGGCAGCCCCGCGACCGCGGCAGCCTGCGGATGGCCGAGCCACGACGCGTGGGTGCGCAGCGCCGCCACGACGAGTCCGGCGTCGGTCGCCGCGGCTTCGAAGTCGTTGGCAGTCCAGCGGCTCAACGCCGCGAGCAGGGCGCCACGATCGGTGCCGGCGCCGAGCGGCACGCCGAGCAACTTGAGTACACCGTCGCGGTGATGGGCGAAGTTGGTGTGCAGCCGGACCCAGCTTTGGCCATCTCGGTGGTCGCACGGGTACAGGCCGGCAAGTGGATCCCACACGTTCGGCGCGGCGCCGTCGACCGTGAAATGGCCGCAGCATTCGAGGGCTGCCTCGCGCATGTCGACGTGCACGTCTTGATGCACGCCGTTGCGAAGCCGGCCTAGTTCGGCCGCCGCCAGCGCCGCACACGCCAGGGATACCTGTGCCGCGGTCCCGACGCGAAACGACGAGCGTAGGACCGGGTCGACGCCGCTGAGCGACAGCCGGTTCAGCGCTTCGGTCCCGAGACCGGCCGACAGCCACAGATCCGCGAGTGCTTGTTGACTGGTGATCGACATCGCGTCGTTTCCTGGGGCCACGGGGTGCGGTCTTCAGCGGCGAGGATGCCAGATGTGTTGCGCAGCCTGGGCGGGTAAATGCGGTTTTCGGGCCGATGAAACGCCGCTACGGTCCTCACGTCGGCGAAGAACACATCACGCGGCAAGCATGCCGGGCAAACGCGCGAGCCGCGATAAAGGAGACTCATGAGCAACCCAACCAAGCTGCACTCGGAAAACCGCCGCGGGTTCGTCAAAGCAGGCGTGGCTGCGACAGTCGGCACCGCGGCCGTGATGGGCGCACCGTTCATCGGCAACGCCCGCGCCGCGACGACCACGACATGGAAAGTGCAGACCTCCTGGCCTGCGGGTATCGGCCTCGCCACATTCAAGGCGTGGGCTGCGACCATCAAGGAAAAGACCGGCGGGGAACTGGAAATCAAACCCTTCGCGGCCAAGGAAGTGGTCGGCGATTTCGAGTTGCTCGACGGCGTCAAGAACGGTGTCCTCGAGGCGATGAACTCGTTCACCCTCTACTGGGCAGGCAAGATGCCGTCGACGGCGTTCCTCAGCTCGTATCTCATGGGCCTGCGCTACCCGCACGAGTGGGACATCTTCTTCTACAGCAAGGGCGGCTTGCAAGCGGCCCGCGACGTGTTCGCCAAGCAGGGCCTCTATTACGTCAACCGGATCCACCACGGCCCCAACATCATCCACTCGAAGAAGCCGATTCGCGGCATCGCCGACTTCAAGGACCTCAAGCTGCGCGTGCCTGGCGGCATGATCGCCGAGGGTTTCGCTGCCATCGGCGCCAAGACGACGCTCCTGCCCGGCAGCGAAGTATTCTCGGCACTCGAGAAGGGCACCGTCGACGCCGCCGACTACACCGGCCCGGCCGTCAACTGGGACCTCGGCTTCCAGCAGGTCACCAAGTACATCTGGACCGGTCCCCCGGGGCTCGAGTCGATCTACCAGCCTGTCGACCTGATGGACTTCGTTGTCCGCATGGACGTGTGGAACAAGTTGTCGCCGAAGATGAAGACGTGGGTCGACGACGAGATTCAGGTCTACTCGAACATCCATTTCGGCGCGATCCAGAAAGCCGACATGGAAGCCTGGGGCAAGTTCGAGAAGGCCGGCGTCACCATCAACCGGTTGCCTGCAGAAGACCTGCCGCAGTTTCAGAAAGTGGCCGTGCCGATCTGGTTCAAGTGGGCCAACAAGGACGCCGACGCAGCGAAGATCTTCAAGTTGCAGCTCGAGGTGATGGAGTCGCCTTCGGTCGGCTACGTCACGCCCGACATGTACAAGGGCCTCTCGGTCAAGGCCTGATCCGCCGGCCAGGCGCTGCCCGGGCCTCGCCACCACCCGCGTCAGGCCGCCTTCGGGCGGCTTGATGCCGTCGATCCGACCATCCACCATGCCGTCGCTGACCTTTGTCCTTCCGCATTGGCTGTACTGGGGCGTCCTCTTGATGTTTCCGTTTGTCGCGATGTACTTCGTGGCACGGCAGAAGCGGCTTGGCGTGCCCAGAGAACCACTGCTCTTCAACGCCTACCTTTTCTGGCTCTTCAGTGGCTTCATGGGCCTGCATCGGCTTTACCTGAAGAGCCGCTGGGGATTCGTCTATATCCCGATCTTCCTGGGCGTCCTCTACTGCAACTCGCAGGTGCGCGAACTGCGCGACGATGTCTCACGAACGACGGCGGCGTCCGAGCAATCGCAAACGGCACTCAGGCGCGCTGCGCCGGCAGATGCCACGGCGGCCACGGCCGACGAGAGCCGCGCTCTGGCGGCGGCCCAGGCCGAAGTCAAGTCGATGCAGTCGCAGTCCGACGCGGCGCACGCCGCCCAGGACCACTGGAAGAACATCGCTGCCGCGCTCGTGATCGCCATCGGCGTGCTCATGGCGATCGACGCGCTGCTCATCCCGTCGCTGGTCAAGAAGCGCCGTGCCAACGCCGCCGCGGCGGGCTACGCCGTCGATCCTGTTCCGATCGAACCGCACGTCGTGTCGCCCGGCAAGGAGGAAGACCCGACGCTCGCCGTCCACTCCCGCTTCACGGACTGGATCGATCGCCTCAACACCCGCATCGGGCATTACGTCGCCTACTGGGCACTGATCGCCGTCTTCGTCTACTACTACGAAGTTCTGGCGCGCTACGTCTTCAACTCACCCACCAACTGGGTCCACGAAAGCATGTTCCTCATGTTCGGAATGCAATACATGCTCTGCGGTGCCTACGCCTATCGTGAGGACCAGCACGTGCGAGTCGACGTCATCTACACGCGGTTCTCTGCACGCGGCAAGGCGATCGCGGACATCTTCACGTCGATCTTCTTCTTCATCTTCACCCTCACGCTCTTCTGGACGGGCTGGCGCTTCGCCGCCGACGCGATCGGCAACCACGAGTCGTCTTTCACCGAGTGGGGCATCCAGTACTGGCCGGTGAAGATTGCCATTCCGGTCGGTGGCGCGCTCATCGTCCTGCAAGGACTGTCCAAGCTTGTCAAAGACATCCTGATCGTGCGAAGGAGAGCCTGATGGGACTCGAGATTCCGATCGAGTGGCTATCGCTGCTGTTGTTCGGCGCGCTCGGCGTGCTGCTGATGCTCGGCCTGCCGATGGCGTTCTGCACCGGGAGCCTCGCTGTCATCTTCCTGTTCATCTTCGGCACGCCGGAGGTCCTGAACATGATGCCGTCGCGCATCTTCCCGTTCATGACCGACTACCAGCTGTCGGCCGTGCCGCTCTTCATCTTCATGGCGGCGATGCTCGAGAAGGCCGGAATCATCGAGGAGCTGTTCGACGTCATCTACAAATGGCTCGGCTCGCTCAAGGGCGGGCTCGCATCGGCGACGGTGATTGCCTGCACCGCGCTGGCCGCGATGGTCGGCGTGGTCGGGGCGACCGAAATCACGATGGGCATGATCGCGTTGCCGGCCATGCTCAAGCGCGGCTACGACCAGAAGATCGCCTGCGGAGCGCTGCTCTCCGGTGGAACTCTCGGCATCCTGATCCCGCCCTCGGTGATGGCGATCGTCTACGCGGTCGTGGCGCAGCAGTCGCTCGGCGAACTTCTGATCGGTTCGGTGTTCCCGGGGTTGCTGCTTGCCGGCATGTACGTCGGCTACATCACGATCCGATGCACGATCAACCCGAAGCTGGGGCCGGCGCTGCCGGTGGCGGAGCGCGTGGATTTTCGCGAGAAGCTTCGTCTGCTCAAGAAGACGATCGCGCCGATTCTGTTGATCACGCTGGTGCTGGGTGTCATCTTCGTCGGCATCGCCACCCCGGTGGAAGCGGCCGGCATCGGCACCTTCGGCGCACTGTTCGTGTGTGCCCTGCACGGGCGGCTGAACTGGGTCAACGTCCAGGACGCCGGCATCTCGACGCTGAAGGCGACCGGGATGGTGATGTGGATCTTCTTCGGCGCGACGATGTTCGTGGGCTTTTTCATCATCAAAGGCGGCCAGACCTTCGTCGCCGATTCCATCATCGGCACCGGCCTCGGCCCCTACGGCATCCTGCTGGTGATGATGGTGGTGCTGTTCGTGCTCGGCATGTTCCTCGACTGGGTGGGCATCCTGCTGCTCACCGTGCCGATCTTCGTGCCGATTCTCAAGTCGGTCGCGTTCGGGGGTCTGTTCGGGTTCGAGGGGCTCGACGCGAAGGACATCTCTCTCTGGTACGGCGTCATCTTCATGGTCAACATGCAGATGGCCTTCCTCAGCCCGCCGTTCGGCTATTCGCTTTTCTATCTCAAGAGCGTCGCGCCGCCCGAAATCAGCATGGCGACCATCTTTCGGTCGGCGCTGCCTTTCATTGCCCTTCAGGCCCTCGGCGTCGCGCTGTGCGTGATCTTTCCGCAGATCGTGCTCTGGCTGCCGAGCAAGTTCTACGCCGGTCACTGACCGCTGATGCGCCGGCCGGGATAATCCCGGCGTGCTGTTGCCGATCGAGTTCCCCGAGGCGCTGCCCGTCTCGGCGCGGCGAGGCGACATCGCCGCCGCCCTGCAGGCGCATCAGGCCATCGTCGTATGCGGCGAAACCGGCTCCGGCAAGACGACGCAGCTGCCGAAGATCGCCTTGTCTCTCGGCCGCGGCAAGGGGCGCGGCCAGGGCGGCCTGATCGGCCACACGCAGCCGCGCCGGATTGCGGCCACCAGCGTCGCCCGGCGCATCGCGGAAGAGTTGAAAACGCCCTTGGGCGAAGTCGTCGGGTTCAAGGTGAGGTTCCAGGACCGGCTGACGCCGGGCGCCCGCGTCAAGCTCATGACCGACGGCATCCTGCTCGCCGAGACACAGAGCGATCCGCTGCTTCGTGCCTACGACACGATCATCGTGGACGAGGCGCACGAGCGCAGCCTGAACATCGACTTCCTGCTGGGCCACCTGCGCCAGATCCTGCCACGCCGGCCCGACCTGAAGGTGATCGTGACCTCGGCGACCATCGACGCCGACCGCTTCGCCCGACACTTCGCCTCGAAGGACGGGCCAGCGCCGGTGATCCAGGTCTCAGGCCGGATGTTCCCGGTCGAGATCCGCTGGCGGCCCTTCAAGGAGAGTCGTGACCACGACGTCGGCGACGCGATCTGCGAAGCTGTCGACGAGCTGTGGCGCACCGATTCCGGTGGCTCTGGCGACGTCCTCGTGTTCCTGCCCGGCGAGCGCGAGATCCGTGACGCGGCCGAGAAGCTGCGCAAGCACCACCCGCCCGGCGTCGAGGTGCTGCCGCTGTTCGCTCGACTCTCGCAGCAGCAGCAGGACGAGGTCTTCGCGTCGCACAGCGCCCGCCGCATCGTCCTCGCGACGAACGTCGCCGAAACGTCGCTGACCGTGCCCGGCATCCGATACGTCGTCGATGCCGGCACGGCGCGCATCAAGCGCTACAGCTTTCGCACCAAGGTCGAGCAGCTGCCGATCGAGCCGATCAGCCAGGCCGCGGCCAACCAGCGCGCGGGCCGATGCGGCCGGGTCGCCGACGGCATCTGCATCCGTCTCTACGACGAGGCCGACTTCCTGTCGCGGCCGAAGTTCACCGACCCGGAGATCGTTCGATCGTCGCTGGCCGGCGTGATCCTGCGAATGAAGTCGCTGAACCTCGGCCAGGTCGAGGACTTTCCGTTTCTCGAGGCGCCGCCCAAGCGCGCCATTGCCGACGGCTACCAGCT
>JBDTCA010000268.1:0-12910 GCA_039923815.1 Caldimonas sp.
TCGTCTGGGTTTCACCCGAGGCATCGGTCCAGGACAGGACTGAACCCGGCGGAGCCACTGCCTCGCGGATTTGGCCGGATGTCGAAGCGGGTAACGCTGCGACCGGCAGGGGCGAGAAGCCGGAGACGTGAGACGCATGCTGAGGTACGACGGGCGCAGCCGGCACTGGCGCATGCGGCGGAGACGGCGACGGCGTGGCGGCAAGCGTCGCCGCCGTCGTCGGGCGCGGTGTCGCTGCCTCAGGCGTGGCCGCAGTCGGCATCATGGGCGGCAACATGAAGGGCGCCCGCAGCTCCGACGATGTATCTGCGGCGGCCGTGGCGTTGCCCCGCGTCATGCTGTTGAGCGACTTCAGCGGGTCCGCATGCGCAGCCATGTTCGGCTGCGCAGCCGCCTCGTTGAGTGCCGAGCCCGCGAGCGGGTCCCGGCCACCGCCGGCGGACAGGCCGAACAGGGCATCGAGTGAGTCGCTGCCGCCGCCTGCACTGCCGCTGCCGCCGAAGTCGGGGATCAAGGCCTCGGCCCGACCGCCGACATCCAGCCCGAAGTTCGACGGTGACGAGGCCTGCCCGAGCGAGCGGGCGAGATCGTTGCCGGTCGCGACAGGCTGCGGATCGGGCGCGAACGGATCCCAGTCGAGCGGGATGCCGCCGGTCGCCGCTGCCGACGCCGACATCGGCGCCGCGGCGAACGCGCCGTGCGAGCTCACGCCGAATGCGGCCAGGGGATCGCTGACCACGGACGGCTCCGCCGCCGACGCGCGCCCGGCACTGCCTTGCGACGGGACGCCGGCAAGCCCACCGAAGTCGGCGAACGGATCGGTCGCCACAGTGCCGACCGGCGATGCGCCCGCCTGGACACGCATCGAGTAGCCGCCGATGCTGATCTCGTCGCCGATCTGCAGCATCGCCTCCTGGCCGTTGCCGAGTGGCCTGCCGTTGACGGAGATGGCATTGCTGCCGCGATCGATGACGGCGTACTTGCCGTTGCGATAGACGATCTGCGCATGCACCCGCGAGATCGTGCGTTCCGGGTCGGGCAGCACGAGCTGGTTGTTTTCGGCCCGGCCGATATTGCCTCCGGTCTCGTCGAAATGACCGGTGATCGACGGCGTCGCGGTGCCGTTGTGCGAAGTGACGGTGATGCTGATCACGAGCGTCGCGACCTCTTTTCAACGCAGCACATAGATTCTCCCTTCGACCATTGCCAGCCGCAGCGGCCAGGCGTGTTCACCAAGACCCGGCTCGTCGTTCAGCGTGCGCAGGGCCGGCCCGCCAGCGAGTGCCAGGCAGTCGATCAGGCGGCCGGCGGCGACGGGTCGCAAGACCAGGTCGCCGGCCACCGGCGGGATGATCGTCAGGGCCTTGGCAGCATACAGGCGCTGCAGCTGATCACGAAAGCGCTGCACCGTCTCGGCCGGATCGCTCTGGTAGGCCAGCGCCAGCTCGTCGAAGCGCAGCTTGGCCGCGGCGAGCAACGGATCGGGATTGCCGCGTCCGAGCTCGACGGCGAGCTGCTGCACGAACTCGAGCACCTGCCGCTGCACCGCCGGGTTCACGGCCAGCACCGGTGCATCGAGCCAGCGCCAGCGCGGAAAGCTTACCGGCAGGTCGACATCGCGGCTGTGCGTCGACGGCGCGTCGTACGACCGGCCTTCGACAGCTTTCCATTCGACGAGGCCGAGAGCGCGGGGCTCGGCATCGGCCGGCGACTGGCCGCGACGAACGAGCAGGAGCCGGGCCCTCGCCCATGTCGGACCGATGGCAATGCGTGGCTGGCTCACGACGGTGGCACCGGCCGGTGCCGGCGCGATCACGATGGCGAGCTGGTTCTTGCCTGCCAGCGTGTACTCGTGGACGGCCAGGCTGGTCCTGCCGCCGCCCGGTCCGAGCGCGGCCACTGGCATGCCGTTGAGTTGGGCCTCGACGGCGCAGCCTGCCGCCGACAGCTCGATCATGAGCAACCGCTCCATGGCCATCAGCCGGCGCTCCAGTCGACCAGCTGCAACGCCGGGAAGATGCTCACGACAGACCGCGAGACGCCGAACACCGGGTCGGCGGTTTCTGTGAACACACTGACCGGCTCGCTGCGCAAGGCGAAGAACCACTGGTGGCCGGCAGCGTCCGGGCGCGGCCGCAGACCGCACTCGCCGACCAGCGCACCGGTGATCGGCAGAGGCCCGCTCGAAACGCCGAGCGTGGCTGGCTCGGCGCCCGCCAGCGGCTCGATCTCGAGCGTGAATGGATAGCGCCAGGTGCGCAGCGCCGACTTCAGGTCCTGGCCCTCGACGGCCTCGCCACCGAGTTGCGCGATCGTCATGCGCAGTTCGGTGCGACCCTTGCACAGGATGCGAATGCGTGATCGCGCCGAGCCGATGACGAGCTCGCCCGACAGGCGCAGATCGATGGCGCAGGCGATCAGGTCGAGGTCGCCCTGCGTGCGCAGCCGCACCTCTTCGGCGGCGGTGCGCTGCCAGCCCCACGTGAAGCTGGCCTGGCCAATCAACGGCGAGGCGTCGACCTCGAGCCGGGTCGCCTGGCCGTCGAGGGCGCGCACCCATTCGTTGTAGAGACGGTCCATTCCGCTGCGAAAGACGGCGTGCAACCCGGCCCATGACTGCTGCCACGTCACTGCGTCGGCCGCTGCGCCGTCGGCCTCGAGCGAACAGACCGGAGGCGGCGCTGCAGCTTCGTCGCTCGGCGGCCAGGTCATGGCCGACCAGGACGGATGGCGGATTTCGCTCAGCCACTGCGTGGCGGGGTAGACGCGCAGCTTCAGGGTGACATCGCCGAAGGGAGCGCCGGCATCGCGCAAGCCACAGCTCTCGATGCGGACCGTCTGGGCATCGGGCGCGGCCTCGGCAGCGATGCCTGGAGCCGCCTCGCCGGGCTCGAGCGGCACCGGAAGCGGCGCGTAGAGCGCCAGGCTCAACCGTGCCGCATCGCGCCCCTTCCAGGCCAGCCGACCTTCGGGGCCGACGTGGAAGATCTCCGGATGCACGCGCGGGTCGCAGATGGCCACGGTATCCACGCGAAGGTTGAGCCGCGCCGGTGCGCCGCGGCGCAGACCGTGACTCGTGACCGCGATCTCGACCGGCGCTTCGGGCGCGCGCGACCAGCTCACGTGCGGGTCGTTGGCGCGCATCAGGGGCAGCCGCTGCCAGCGGTTGGCGGCATGGCGGTACTCCTGCAGGTTCTCGGCGCCGGCCACCATCATGTCGATGCTGCCGACGTCGCACGCCAGGACCGATCCACCGGCCGCGTCGACCGGGAAGACGGAGCGCGCCGCAGACAGCCTGTCCATCTGGGTCTGGACACCGGCCAGGGCGAGATCGAGTTGCGGCACCGTGACGGCCGGCGCGGCGCCAGCAGCTGCCGGCAGCCGGCGCTGCAGCTCGTCGCGCGTGCGATGCACGAGTTGATGCAGCTTCAGCGTTGCACTGCGTCGCGGGTCTGCGAGGATCTCGGCAGCCCACGCAAAACCGGGTTTGGTGTCGAAGGCCGGGCCCCAGATGCACCACAGGCTGGCGTAGCGCGCCAGCTCGCCGGCCTCGACGACACCGTGCTTGCGGCCCTGCAGCACCGCGGCTTCGACGAACGCCGGCCAACGCTCCTTGAGCAAGTCGGTCATGGCCGGCCACGACGCGGCCAGCACCTTGCTGATGCTGGCCGCATGCCGCTTCAGCGCGATGGCCTCGAGCAGCTCGAACTGTTCCCAGCTCAGCCTCAGCATCGCGAGCTCTCGGGCCGGTGCGTCATCGCGATGCCGGCATCGCCATGCGCGTATCGGTCGAGAGCATGCCGTCGCGCATCTCGAACCAGGTCCAGTCGGTTGCGGTCGGCACGACGATCGTCTGGCCGAGGGCGAAGAACTCGTCGAGCTGCGAGGCGAGCAGCGCCGGCAACAGTGCCCGCACCACCTCGGGATCCCACCAGCGCCAGCGGCAACGTTCGCCGTCGGGCATGCGCACTTCGGAAAGCGCGCGACAGTGCTCGCGCACCGGCAGGAGCGCTTGCGTCGACGCCGAGAGCACGCCCCAGCCGGGATAGGTCGGCGTGGCGACGTCGAGCAGCCAGTCGGTGAAGGGTGACTGCGGCTTGAGCTCGGCCAGGTAGGCGGCGCGGGCCGCGGCCTCGGCCGAGAGCGCGCCCCGCTGCAGGCAGTCCCAGCCGGCGATGTCGGCCTTGCCGAGCATGGCGGCGATGTCGGGCACGACCCTCCCATCGATGACCGCGTGGACCCGCACGCCGCTGCCGGCCCAGAGCGAGGCGCGCAACTGGGCGGACGAGAAGGCGGCACTCATCGCAGAAAAAGCCGATTCACGACGACGTCAGGCCGGCGCCGGCGGATCGGCGGCCATGGGGTCGTCGAAGTTCTTCTTGTATTCGGCCGTCTGCTCGGGCGTGGTGGTTTCTTCCTTCTTGGCGTCGGTCGGCGCGACCGGGCTGGCCGCCAGTGCCGGTGAGGCCGAGCCACCGCCGCCGCCGGAGTTCACCTTCACCATCGGCCCGACGATGTCGACCCCGCTCGCGCTGATGTTCACCAGCGAGCCGCCCACCTTGAGCGTGATGCCCGTCATCGCCTCGAGGACAACGGTCGCACCCGCCTTGATCTTCACGTTGACGCCCTGCACCAGCACGTCGCTCCCGGTTGTCGGCGTGTTGCCCGACTTGAGCGAAATCTTGCCGTCGGTGGAGTGCAGGACGATGTCCTCCTTCGACTTCAGCTGCGTCTTGCCACCGACCTCGATGCCGAGGTCGGCGCCGAGCTTGGCATTGAGGTCCTTCTCGAGCTTGAGCTGGAAGGTGGCGCCACCCGTATAGAAGATGTCGCCCGCGACGTTGACGTGCAGGTCCTTGCCGAGGTTGTGCATGACGTCGTCGGTGACGTCGAGGAACCAGCTCTTGCCGATCGCTTCCTTGCGGGTCAGTTCGACCTTGACCGTCTCGTTGTTGCCGACGTAGTCGAAGGCGTCGTGCTTGACGGTGCGGAAGTAATCCTTCTCGGCCTGAAACCAGACGTACTCGTGTTCCTTCAGGTCTTCGAAGCGGAGCTCGTTGGCATTCTGGGCCTCGCCGCCCTTGCTGGTCCGCGACTTGATGCCGCCGACGGTCGAGTGCAGCGGCAAAGTCCACGGCGTCGTGTTCTCCTTGTTGTAGACCGATCCTGTCACGAGCGGCCGGTCCGGGTCTCCGTCGAGGAACTGCACCACGACTTCATTGCCGATCCGGGGCAACGTGAACATGCCGTAGCCCTTGCCGGCCCAAGGCATCGCGCAACGTACCCAGCACGAGCTGTTCTGGTCTTTCGAGCCAAGCCGGTCCCAGAAGAAATGGACCTTGATCCGGCCGTGCTTGTCGGTCTCGATCTCGTTGCCGCTGGCACCGACGACCAGCGCCGTCTGCGGTCCGGCGATCACCGGCCGCGGCGACACCCGAGGCGAGCGGTAGTTCGGTGCCTTCAGGCTGATCGCGAGAAAGTCGCAGCGATAGCCTTCGTGGCGCGTCCCGCTTTTCAGGTCGGACACGGCCTCGTGATCGGCGAAGTCGAGCCGGTAGATCGCACTCACCATCAGGTACTTCTGGTTGTCGCTGGCAGTGGGAGCACCGTCGAGCTCGAACGAGGCACCGATGCCGAAGTCGCGCGCGTTGGTCACGCCGGTCGCCGAAGATTGGAGCGAGACCAGCTCCTCCATGCGCACGCTGGCGCGCTTGGTCGCCGGCGTCGCCGCCGCGGTCGTGTCGGGCTTGGCGCCGTTTTGCACGACGTAGGCCGGATGCTCGAACCACTCCATGCTGCCGAGCTTCTTCTGGTCGCCGCCGCCACCGGCCGCACCCACCAGGGCGCCGACAAGGCCGCCAGCCGGCGGCGGCGGCGGGTCGGCCTTCTTCTCGCCCTTGATCGCGGTGGCCGGCGCAAGGTAGTCGTACTCGGTGACGACGGCCTTGACGCTGCGCGCTTCTTCCTGCGAGATCCAGTTCATGATCGTCGCGTCGGTCTGCAGCGCGTTCGACCACTTCAGCGCCGACGTGTCTTCGCGACTCTTGTGCTTGCTCATCGCGTCGATGAGCACCATCAAGTGCTTGCCTTCGGTGTGCTCGAAGAAGTAGTAGATGCCGACTTCCTCGAGCAGGCGGCTGATGAAGTTGAAGTCGGTCTCCGCATACTGGATGCAGTAGTCGAGCTTCGGGTAGTCGCCCTCGCTTGCGAGGCGCCATTCCGAGTCGGTGCTGTAGTCCTTCAGCACCTCGGTGACGATTTCCTTCACGCTCTTTTCCTGGAAGACGCGGCTGTTCTTCGTCTGTGACGTGAACCAGAGCCACGGCTGCAAGGTCAGCGTGTAGGTGTCGTAGCGGCCGCGCTTTTCACCGCGCCGCGCGCGAGTGACGTAGCCGTCGAAGAAACGCGGGTCGTCGCTGACCTCCATCTTCAACGTCGCGCGGGTGCCGAGCAGCTTGAAGAGGTCCACCGTGGCGGCGGCGCCGATCAGCGTCACGTTGCCGGCCAGCTCCACGCTGTATTCGTACGGTCGGCCGAGATGTTCGTGGCCCGTCATGCCCAGCACGAGGAAGTCGCCCACCTCCGTCTTGATCGACAGGACTTCTTCCGATGCGCCTATGCCCATGACCATGACTGCGTCTCCCCTGTGGTCGCCGACCTATTCGAAGGCGTACGTGAATTCGTCGTCGGCCACGCCGAGCCGCACGGCCTTCAGCTCGCTGCCCTCGGAGGCACGGGTGAGGTATTCGATCGACACCTTCGGCAAGACGGTGTTGGTGAGGATCGAGTCGATGATGCGACCGCCCGACTCGGCGTTGTTGCAGCGGCGCACGATGAGCTTGACGGCCTCGTCGGTGTAGTCGAACGGGATCTTGTGGTTCTCTGCGACCCGCTTCTTGATGCGATCGAGCTGCAGCCGCACGATCTGGCCCAGCATCTCGTTGGACAGCGGGTAGTACGGAATCACCACCAGCCGGCCGAGAAGCGCCGGCGGAAAGATCTTCTGCAGCGGTGCGGTCATCGCCGTCGCCAGCGACTCCGGGTCGGGCAGCAGTTCCGGGTCCTTGCACATGTTCATCACCAGCTCGGAGCCGGCATTGCTGGTCAGCAGGATGATCGTGTTCTTGAAGTCGATCATCCGGCCTTCGCCGTCTTCCATGCGACCCTTGTCGAAGACCTGGAAGAAGAGCTCGTGGACGTCCGGGTGCGCCTTCTCGACCTCGTCGAGCAGGACCACGCTGTACGGCCGGCGCCGAACCGCCTCGGTCAGGATGCCGCCCTCGCCGTATCCGACGTAGCCCGGCGGCGCGCCTTTCAGCGACGAGACCGTGTGCGCCTCCTGGAACTCGCTCATGTTGATGGTGATGACGTTCTGCTCGCCGCCGTAGAGGGCCTCGGCCAGCGCCAGAGCCGTCTCGGTCTTGCCGACGCCGGAGGTGCCGCACAGCATGAAGACGCCGATCGGCTTGTTCGGGTTGTCGAGCCGCGCCCGCGAGGTCTGGATGCGTCGCGCGATCATGTCGAGGCCGTGCTGCTGGCCGATCACACGCCTGCCGAGGGCTTCGCCGAGCTTGAGGATCGCCTGCAGCTCGTTCTTGACCATTCGGCCGACGGGAATGCCGGTCCAGTCGGCGACCACCGAGGCCACGGCTTGCGCATCGACCGACGGCATGATGAGCGGCGAGTCGCCCTGCAGAGCCGTGAGCTGGTCCTGGACGCCATGCAACTCGGCGAGCAGCCTGATGCGATCGATCGGCGGAGCCGCTTCGGCGGCGGGCGCCGGCACCGGAACCGCCTCACCGGCGGCCGGCCTTTCCACAGGTTTGTCGTCACCTCGCAACTGCGCTCGCAGCGCCAGCACTTGATCGACGACCACCTTCTCTTCCTTCCAGCGCTGCTCGAGGCCGACCAGCCTCTCGTGCTCGCGTGCGAGCTTCTCTTCGACATCGGCGCGGCGCGAGCCGACGTTGACGCCGACGGCCTCCTCGCGACCGATGATGCCTTGCTCGATCTCCATCGCCTCGATGCGGCGACGCGAGTCTTCGACCTCGGCGGGAATGGCGTGCTGGCTGACCGCCACGCGTGCGCAGGCCGTGTCGAGCAGGCTGACGGCCTTGTCGGGCAGCTGACGCGCCGGAATGTAGCGATGCGAAAGGCGCACCGCCGACTCGATCGCCTCGTCGAGCAGCTGCACGCGGTGGTGCTTCTCGAGCACGGTGGCCACGCCGCGCAACATCAGCACGGCCTTCAGCTCGTCGGGCTCGGGCACCTGCACGACCTGGAAGCGACGCGTCAGCGCCGGATCCTTCTCGATGTACTTCTTGTACTCGGCCCATGTCGTCGCGCCGACGGTGCGCAGGTTGCCGCGTGCCAGCGCCGGCTTGAGCAGGTTGGCGGCGTCGCCGGTGCCCGCGGCGCCACCGGCGCCGACCAGCGTGTGGATCTCGTCGATGAAGAGAATGATCGGCTTCGGACTGGCCTGCACCTCGTCGATCACCTGCCGCAGCCGCTGCTCGAACTCGCCCTTCATCGATGCGCCGGCCTGCAACAGGCCCAGGTCGAGCGTCAGCAGCGACACGCCTTGCAGCTGCGGCGGCACGTCGCCACGCGCCAGACGCTGGGCGAAGCCCTCGACCACCGCGGTCTTGCCGACACCGGCTTCGCCGGTGAGGATGGGGTTGTTCTGGCGCCGCCGCATCAGGATGTCGACGATCTGGCGGATTTCCTCGTCGCGGCCGGAGACCGGATCGATCTCGCCCTTGCGGGCCTTCTCGGTCAGATCGATCGTGTACTTCTTCAGCGCCTCCTGCTTGCCCATGGCGGCAGGCGCCATTGCGCCCGAGACTTCGCCCGGCTGACCGCCCGCGAGGCCGCTGCCGTCCTGAGGACCGAGGCCGTTCTCGCCGCTCTTGGCAACGACCGCATCGAGGTGTTCGGCGAGGTCGTCGACCTTGATCTTGGCGAACTCGCGCGAGATCGCAAGCAGTGCGTTGCGCAGGTTCGGCGTCTTCAGGATGCCGAGCAGCAGATAGGCGCTGCGGACCTGGCCGTCGCCGAACTGCAGCGAGCCGTAGACCCAGGCCCGCTCGATGGCGTCGGGAATCTGCTCGGCGAAGTCGGACAGCGCCGTCGAGCCGCGCGGCAGCCGGTCGAGTGCCGCGGTGACGTCGCGCGCCAGCACGGCGGCATCGAGTGCGTAGTGGCGAACGATGGCATGGATGTCGCTCGAGCTGTTCTCGAGCAGCTGCGTCAACCAGTGCACGAGCTCCACATACGGATTGCCACGCAGCTTGCAGAACACCGTGGCGCCCTCGATCGTCTTGTAGACGATCGGGTTGAGCTTTCCGAACAGCGCGACCCGACTGATTTCACTCATTCCTGTCTCCTGAGATTTCGTTGCTTGCCGAAGGCGGCACTAGGCCGCGGCGACGCCCGGCGCCGCCAGCGGGCGGATGCTTTCGACGTTCATGATCAGATCGCCGGCGTCGCGGTCGCGACGGAAGCTCTTGCCGGTGTTCAGCCAGGCAGTGCGCCCCAGTCGACCGATGCGGGCATCGCGGGCAATCTCCAGTTTCCATGCCGGCACGTCTTCGCGCCTCAGGATCAGCCGCAGGTCCCACGCGAATTCGAAGCCGACGAACTGTCGCACCATGGCCCGCAGCTGCTCGAGCGGCTTGCCGCCGGGCAGCATCGCCGCGAAGCGTTCCCACGGCAGCGGCCCGATCACGATCCGGAACTTGTGCTGCACATCCCACACCATGCGCCCGAGCACCGCGCCGCGGCCGAGGGCGGGCTGGCCGCTCCTGGTCAACCGCGAGCGCTCATCGCGGCCGAGCGGCATCCAGTGGCCCTGGAACTGGTCGACGCGCACGGCGACGTCGAAGTGAAGCGCCAGCCAGGCCTGCAACCCGTCGGCATCGCGAACGCTGCGGGCCAGCCGACCGGCGAAGAAGAGCTTCGGAAAGTCACCCAGCGCGTCGCGCTCGCGAGTCGACGTCTCGATGACGCCGAAGAGGGCGCCGACGTGACGAACGATCGGCGCGTCGGCCGGTCGGTCGAGGCCGACGACCGGCTGGGCCCGCGCCCACGCCCGGTAGAAGAAAAGCCCGAACCGGTGCAGCAGTGTGTCGAGGAAAGCGCCGAAGGTGCGGTCCGCGTTGTAGAGCTGCCGTTCGCGGGCGTATTCGGTGAGGTGGATCGGCAAGGCACCGTTCGGTCCCATGAACCCGAAGACGCGCTGCACCAGCCGCGGCTTCCTGCCGGGCACATCCGAACGCTCGAGTGCGGCGATTGGCGACGGCGCGAAGATGAGCGAGGGCTCCTGGACGAAGCGGAACACCTCGTCGACCGGACGCATCGCGTCGCCGAGCCTCGGCTTGTCGGGATGGGCCTGCTCGAAAGCGCGCATGGCCTGGAACAGATCGAAGGACTCCGGCCGTTCTGCGACACGCGCAAACGCGGCCGCGGCGGCGTCGGCCGCCGTCGTTTCCGAGCCGGTGCGCGCGTTCACAGCACGGCCCTCGTCCCGAGGCGAGGCGACCAGGTCATGACATCACCACGCGTCAGCGACGAGAGCACCGTCTGCGCGAAGCTGTTCATCGACACGTGACGCGAGAAATACTGGTGCAACACCGAGCCGAGCAAGACGGCGCTGCCGCCTTCGAACGACAAGTCGTCGACGGTCACGCGCACTTCGAGGCCGCGGCTGAACGCGATCGGGCCGGCGACGGGATGCCGTCTCACGATCGGTTTGACCGCCACCGAGCGCACGCCCTCGATCTGCCGCTTCAGGCCGACGTCGGCGGCCCCCGCGAAGAGCGCGAGGATCTCGCGCAGCGCGACGGCGCCGCTCTGTGGATCGCTGTCGAGCAGCGAGAGGTAGTTGAGCGAGAGCAGACCGAGCAGCCGCCAGGCGATGCCGCCTTCGCGCATGGCGCTCTGCGGCCGCGACGGCCCGGCCGCAATATGGATCGAGGCGATCGGAGCGCTGGCGTTGAGCGACAGCTCGCCGCCGGCCTGACCCGTTGGCATGAAGAGCGGCAGGTCTCGGTTGGTGCAGCGCACCTGAACAGCAAGCTGGCGCAGCGCGCCACGATACGGATGCTCGCGCGAATTGACCAGTGCCAGGTACATCTCGGTACCGATGTAGCCCGAACGCGGGCCTTCGCGCTTGCCACGATCTGACGGCAGCCGCGGCTCGCGCACGGTGCTGTAGTAAGCGGCGTCGGCAGCCGGCTCGATCTGTGGCACGGCGAACAGCGGCTGGAAGACCTGCTCCTCACTCTCTTCTCCGTAACCGCGCACGCTGAGCACGTCGAAGACTTCGTAGTCGAGCGCGGCGGTGCGGTCGGGCACGACGTGATATGAAGTCGCGCCGTCGTCGAGATGAAGACGATCCGCGCGTCGCTCGAAGAGGTTGATCGCGGGCACGCAGTGGAGCTGGAAGTTGTCGGCTTCGACGGCGCCCTCGAGCGGCGCGACGTAGCGACTGAACAGCAGCACGACTTCGAAGAGATTGCCGTCGACGCGTGCGAACGAGGCGCCCAGGCCGGCGATGTCGATGAACAGGAAGCGCTGCGCGAACGCGAAGTACTCCTGCATCAGGCGCGTGCCGGCGAGGCCGCGCAGCGTCACCGGCAGCATCGCCTCTTCATCGCCGAAGCCCACGGCGCGCACATGCTCGCCCGTGAGGTACTGGCGGCCGGCGTCGGCACCGCGGGCGGCACTGCCGGCGAGTACGCCGATGCACGCGCCGACCATCAACTCGTGCAGCCGCAAGGCGACGTCCGGCAGCCCGCCGATGAAGAAGCGAAGCGTGCCGATCTTGAGCTGGCTGAAGGTCAGTCCCGCCGGCAGCTCGAGCTTGATGCGCACTCCACTGCGGGGGCGCTCGGCGAGCGGCAGGTTCGACAAGCCGAGATCGGCTGCACTCAGGAAATATTCGGCACCGACGACGCGCACCGGCGTCAACGTCACGTCCTGAGCGGTACGAAACTCGCAGCGGGTCCGGCTCATCGCCGTCTCCGGTCCGATCAACGCGCTGCCGCGATCGACTCGAAAGCCGTTGATGAGGTTCGGGTCGGCGGCGCACTGTATGCGCGCCACCAGCATCGACGGCACCGGCGCCGTCAGGTTCGGGCAGATCATCTCCAGCAGGCGTTGCGCCAGCTGCGGGAATTCCGCGTCCTGCTTGAGTTGCACGCGGGCAGCAAGGAACGCGCAGCCTTCGATCAGTCGCTCCACGTACGGGTCGGAGACCTCCATGCCCTCCATGCCGAGGCGGCCGGCGATCTTCGGAAAGTCACGCGCAAATTCACCGCCCATCTCACGCAGATAACGCAGTTCCTGGTTGTAGTAACGGAGAAGGCGCGGGTCCATGCGAGATCGCTCAGTTGCGCATGTCGCGAACGGCGGCCAGGCCGGTTTCGACATCGACGTCGGCGGAAAGCAGCAATTCGAGAGGAACCGGCTGGTTCCACATGTGGCCGCGGATCACGAGCCGCAGGCTGTTGTGCTGCACGTTGAATCCTGACTCGCGATTGACTTCCACGACCAGCGTTTTCGGGTCGATGCGCGGCTCGAAGTTGATGATCGCCTGCCGGAACGCCAGTTCCAGCGCGGCGAACTGCATCCGCGACACGACGATGCCCGAAAGCGCCGGGATGCCGTAGTTGAGGACCGAGTTGCGGGCCTCCGGCGCGTACTTCCAGTCGGCCACTTCCTTCGGATCACCGCGCTGCGGATCGGGTTCGGCCCGCGTGGTGTTGAAGAGCCAGGAGAGATCGCGCAGAACCGCCGCGCGCAGTTGGTTCTTGGTTAAGACGCGGGCTTCGATGGCTTCCCGCGAACTCGTGGAGTCGAGGTCGGTCAGCCGATCCAGCAATGACGGTTGAAGCCGTTCCTGCGAGGT
>JBDTCA010000269.1:0-4897 GCA_039923815.1 Caldimonas sp.
GCCGAGCCATTCGTGGTCGGCGTAGTCCGATTGCTGCGGCGCCGCCAGCGTGCCGGTCTCGCGCAGCTTCCTGGCGATCACCAGCATGTAGGTCTCGTGGCCGTTGCGCAGCGTGACGCGGCGCCTGCGCTGGCGCGGATCGGCGACGCGCCACCAATGCAGCAGGTCGGGCTTTTGCGCCATCCAGAGGCCGCGCAGCTCGAAGCCGTTCTCCGGCCGGTAGAGGTTGAAGAAGAGCTCGGGCGAGAACTGATAGAAACCGTGGCCGGTGAGGTTGTTGGCGGGCAACGAGTGCAGGAGGTGGCCGCCGACGCGGCAGAGGTCGACGCAGTTGCGCCACGCCGTCGGGAAGTCGAAGACATGCTCGAGGCAGCCGAAGTCGAGCACGGCGTCGTAGCGGACCCGTTCATCCGCCTGCGGCCACGGCAGATTCATGTCGTGCACGACGGTGGCCGACTCGTACGGCGAGGCGTCGACGGAATCGACGGTGCCGGCGCCGAACCACTGCATCAGCATCGGCTCGAAGTAGCGCGGCATGGCAACGTCGCGGGGCGGCTCGGCGAGCTCGGGCAGGCCGCGCAGCCGGCGATGGCGCTCGAGATCGGGCGCGTCGATGAAGACCGCCTGGCGGCCGATGCCGATCGTGCGGCCGAAGCCCGCACCGAGGTCCTGCGCGTGCGCGAGCAGGCCGAGGTTGTGGAGATCGTTGCCCATGCGGCGTGCCTCAGGCAACGTGGCGACCGAGGCGGCCGGCCGCCATCGAGGCGACGGCGACGGCGATCACGAGGGCCTCGACACCGAGCGCCGTCCACGCCAGGCCGAGCGCGCCGGCGGCGCCGCCGATCGTTGCGGCCGCGGCGACACCGGCGACGCCGCCGACGACGATGCTGCTGCGATAGGCCGTGTCGTGTCGGCCGCTGCCGAGCATCCAGTAGCCGAAGAACTTCCAGCCGAGCAGCAGCGGCCAGAGCCCCGCGAGCACCGAGGCGACGGCATGGACGGCCTGCACGTCGATGCCGCCGGCGCGGGCCACGAGGATCGGCTCGAGCAGCGGCCAGCCGGCCTGCACCGCGGCGAAGGCGATGGCGCCGGCGACCGTGCCGACCGCGGCCCAGCGTGCGGCATACCAGAGCGCGGCACGGCCGCTGCGCGTGAAGAGCGCGACGATGCGCGGGTAGACGACGGAGAACACCGGATCGGCGGCGGCGAGCAAGGCACGCACGATCCGGTCGGCCATGAAGTAGACGCCGAGTTCGGGCTTGCTCAGCTGCGCGGAAGCCGCCGCCGGCAAGGCCAGCGAGTAGGCGGCGCCAGCGATCGAGACCGGCAGCATCGTCGCGCCGAGCCGCAACCCCGCCCGCAGCTCCGCGCGCTGCCAGAGGGCATTGCTGCCAGCCACATCCGCGAGGTCGGCGCGCAGCCAGCGCCAGCCGATTCCTGCCAGCGCGGCCGAGGTGGCGACCTGCAAGGCGACGTACTCGGCGACGTTGCCGGCGAACAGCCAACAGGCCGCGATGAAGGCGCCGTAGACGAGGATCTCGACGCGGGCCCAGCGGTTGAGCTGCTGTGTCGCCTGCAGGTACCACGTCGCCGGCCAGCCGAACGCGCAGGCGAGCGCGGCGATGGCGCACGAATCGGCGAGCGGATGCGAGGCATCGGGTGAGGCCCAGCGCACGGCGGCAAATGCCAGCAGCGCGGCCGGCAGCGACAGGATGCAGCGCGCCGTGAAGACCTGCTGCGCCAGTTGCCACCTGCGCACGGCGCTGGCCGCGACCGCAAGGCGTGTCGCCGCCGCCAGAAATCCGCCTTCGACCAGCGCCGCCAGCAAGCCGCCCCAGACGAGGATGAAGCCGAGCCGGCCGAACTCTTCGGCGCCGAGGCGCGAGGCGATCAGTGGCAGTACCGCCAGTGGCAGCACCAGGCGCACGGCGCCGGCGGCGTAGATCTGCGGCAGCGAGATCAGGAGACGCGGTGGAGCGCCCTTCGCTGCCGCCGTCACGGCGATGCAGCCTCGATGCCTGGCGGAGCGTTCACGGGGTGCTCGCGCAATGAGTCGTCTGCATCATTTTCTTGCGGCGCCGATTGTGGCATCCGGGTTCCTGGCGGTGGCCGCCACGCCGCCTGCGTAGACCGCTGCCAGGCCGGTCGTCGTCACCGCCCACGCCGAGGCGTCCTGGGCCTTCTGGAAGGCTGCGGCGAGCTCGCTGCCGTGGTCGCGCAGCGCCTCGAGGCAATCGGCGACGGCGTCGGCGCTGCGCGTCCTCAGCAGCAACCGCTCGAGGCCGAAACGGCGCATGAAGTCGCCCAGGTCGCCGACGTCGGCGCAGATGAAGAAGCACCCGTGGTGGAGCAGCGTGTAGAGCGCGCCCGACTGCGTCGCCTCGCGGTTCGGCAGCAGGAACACGACCGGCCGCGCGAGCAGCGCCAGCACCTGCACGGGTTCGAGATAACCGCTCTCGACCCGGACGCCGAGGCCCGTGAGCTCGTCGCGCAAGCCGTGCAGCTCCGGCGCCCAGGCGCCGTGCACCTCGAGCGGCAGGCCGGTCGCGGCGAGCCTCGCCGAACGCGCCAGCTCGGCGAACAGCTCGACGCCCTTGTACGGCTTGATCGTGCTCCAGTAGACGATCGCCTCCGGTTGCGCCAGCGCCCGGTAGGGGACGAGCGGCGACTCGGGCAGCACAGGCGACAGCCCGTGCACGGCAATCATCGAGCGGGCCCGGAAGTGCTCGCCGTAGCGGCGCAGGAAGTCGTCGTGCGTGAAGCGGCTGGGAAAGACCAGCGTTCGCGCCAGGCCGGCGATCCAGCCCGTCGGCGCATGGCGCTGGCCGACATGGTCGTGCGGCACCGCGTTGTGCACGGTGAAGACGAGGCGGTCGCGCAGCACGAACAGGAACGGCAGCTCGAGCGCCCAGAGCGCGCTGAACTGCAGGTTCACGGCCGCATAGCGACGGCGCTCGCGACACAGGTTCCAGAGCAGCGCCGCATATTGCGCAAGGCCGCGCCAGCGTGGCGCCACCGTGCCCGAGATGTCGCGCACCTTCACGACCGCGCCGGTCAGCGCTGCCATCGCCCCCAGCAACTCACCGTTGTAGCGCGTGCGCGAGCCATGGAAGTCGACGCCGACGCCCTGCGCGGCGAAGGCTCGGGCGAGCTGGTAGTCGTACGGCAGCACCGACGAGGCGCCGTCGAGGAGTGCCACCCTCAACGTGCGGACCTCAATGGGCGCACCAGTAGCGGCGGTCCAGCGTGTAGGCCGGATCGCCTGTGCGCGGGCCGATGTCGACGGCCGGGTTGCCGCCGACGATCCGCATCGGCTCGACGCTCTTCGTGACCACGGCGCCGGCCATCACCACCGAGCCGGCACCGAGGTGCACGCCCGGCATCACCATCGCGCCGGCGAAGAGCACGGCGTGGTCGTCGATGCGCACCGGCTGGCCCTTGGTCGCGAAGCCAGCGTCGTGGACGTCGTGGCCCATCGTGTAGATGCGGACGTCATGGGCGATCGAGACCTGTTCGCCGATCGCGATGCCGGCGCGGTTGTCGAGGTACACGCCGCGGTTGACGAGCGTGCCGGCGCCGATGCGCAGGCGGCCGACGTGAAAGAAGCGCACACCGCCCTGGATCGTCGCCGTGCGGTCGATCTCGAAACGGCACAGTCGGTACAGCCACGGCCGCATGAAGAACGGCAGCCAGCCGTGCACCGTGTTGATGACGGCGAGGCCCAGGAAATAGCTCTGGGCGGCGAGGCGCGGAAAGCGTGGGCTCATGTCGTCGTGGCGGCGCGGATTGTCGCATCGCGGCCAGCGCCATCCGGCTTCCTAGAATGCGCGCTTCATCGGGAACCACATGACTTCTGCCGCACCGCTTCCGCCGCCTGCCGACGAGAACTCGCTCATCGCCGAGCGCCGCGAAAAACTTGCCGCCGTGCGCGCCCGCGGCATCGCCTTTCCCAACGACTTCAAGCCAGCGCATCGCGCGGCCGAGCTGTCGCGGCTGCACGGCGAGCTCGCCAACGAGGCGCTCGAGCCGATGGCGGTCAGCGTGTCGCTGGCCGGCCGGATGATGCTCAAGCGCGTCATGGGCAAGGCCAGCTTCGCGACGCTGCAGGACGCCACCGGCCGGATCCAGCTCTTCGCCACGAAAGACGCGCTCGGCGAAGAAGCCTACGAGCACTTCAAGCACCTCGATCTCGGCGACATCGTCGGCGCCGAGGGCACGCTCTTCAGGACGCGCACCGGCGAGCTCTCGGTGCGTCTGACGTCGCTGCGGCTGCTGACGAAGAGCCTGCGGCCGCTGCCCGACAAGTTCCACGGCATGGCCGATGCCGAAGACAAGTACCGGCAGCGCTATGTCGACCTCATCACCGACGAGGCGGCGCGGGCGCGCTTCGCGGCGCGCAGCAAGACGCTGTCGTCGATTCGCGGCTTCATGGTCGAGCACGGCTTCATGGAGGTCGAGACGCCGATGCTGCATCCGATCCCGGGCGGTGCCAACGCCAAGCCGTTCGTCACGCACCACAACGCGCTCGACCAGCAGATGTTCCTGCGCATCGCGCCAGAGCTCTACCTGAAGCGGCTCATCGTCGGCGGCTTCGAGCGCGTGTTCGAGATCAACCGGAGCTTCCGCAACGAAGGCATCTCGGTCCGCCACAACCCCGAATTCACGATGATGGAGTTCTACGCGGCGTACTGGAACCATCACGACCTGATGGACTTCACCGAGAAGGTGCTGCGCCACGCCGCACGCGAGGCCACCGGCACGGCGACGCTTACCTACGCCGGCCGCGAGGTCGACCTCGACGCGAAGTTCACGCGCCTGACGGTGCGCGAGTCTCTGGTGCGCCACGCCGGCCTGAGCGACGCCGAAGCCGGCGACGCCGCCGTGCTGCGCGGCCGCC
>JBDTCA010000270.1:0-4763 GCA_039923815.1 Caldimonas sp.
CACATCCGCGTCCTCCACAAGGACACGATCTATCCGTTCTTCGCCGACGGCATCACCGGTACCGACCGTTTCGGCCCGCACATCCAGTCGCTGGTGGCGCGCCGCGCCGCCGAAGCCTGGGCCAAGGCCGCCGACGCGTCGGTGCCCGCCGACATGGCCGCGCTCTGCGAGCTCGTGACGCCGAGCCAGGTGCTGTTCCCCAACACGATCACCATCTTCCACCCCCGATTACCTGAGCCTGATCACGCTCTACCCGACCGGCCCCGCAACGCTTCGCTGGACCCACCGCATGCTCATCCCCGCAGTTCGCTCCACGCCCGACTGGACGCCGCATTGGGAAAAGACCTTCCGCCTCATCGAGGAAGGCGTGTTCCAGAAGGAAGACATCGCCTGCGCCATCGGCATCCAGAAAGGCTTCGCCAGTGGCGCCAACCGCGTGCTGCGAGCCGGCCGCGCCGAGCAGGGCGTCGGCTGGTTCCACGCCGAGATCGCGCAGCGGCTGGCACTTACCCATACAGAAGGAGCACTCGCCCATGGCTGACGCATCGCTCTCTGGCCGTCGCGTCGGCCTGATCGGTCTCGGCGCCATGGGCGCAGGCATGGCCGGTTCGCTGCGTCGAGCCGGCTGCGAAGTGCACGTGTGCGATGTGCGCGAAGGCGTGGCGGCCGCGTTCGCGAAAGATGGCGGCGTTGCCTGTGCATCGGTCGAGGATCTGGCGGCGACGTGCGACATCGTCATCTCGGTCGTCGTCAACGCGGCGCAAACGGAAGCGGTGCTGTTCGGCTCCGGCAGCGATGGCGGCGCGGCCGCCGCGATGCGACCCGGCACCACCTTCGTGATGTGCTCGACCGTCGACCCGAACGTCTCGATCGCCTTCGAGGCACGACTCGAAGCGCTGGGCCTGCACTACGTCGACGCGCCGATCTCGGGCGGCGCGGCCCGGGCCGCCTCGGGCGAGATGACCGTCATGGGTGCCGCCAAGTCCCACGCCTGGGCCGCCGCCGAACCGTTCCTGAACGCGATGGCGGCCAAGGTCTATCGGCTCGGCGACACCGCCGGCAACGGCAGCAAGGTCAAGATCATCAACCAGCTGCTGGCCGGCGTGCACATCGCCGCCGCCGCCGAGGCGATGGCGCTCGGCCTGCGCGAAGGCGTCGACGCCGCGGCGCTGTACGAGGTGATCACGCACAGCGCCGGCAACAGCTGGATGTTCGAGAACCGCATGGCCCACGTGCTCGCCGCCGATTACACGCCGCTCTCGGCCGTCGACATCTTCGTCAAGGACCTCGGCCTGGTCCTCGACACGGCGCGCGCCAGCAAGTTTCCACTGCCCCTGGCGAGCACCGCGCACCAGATGTTCATGCAGGCCTCGACCGCCGGCTTCGCCAAGGAAGACGACTCGGCGGTGATCAAGATCTTCCCGGGCATCGACCTGCCGAAAGCACCGGCCAGATCATGAGCATCCGCCTCGGCTGCATCGCCGACGACTTCACCGGCGCCACCGATCTCGCCAACAACCTCGTGCGCGCCGGCATGCGCGTGGTGCAGACGATCGGCGTGCCCGACGACGCTACCGGCCTCGACGTCGATGCCGTCGTCGTCGCCCTGAAGTCACGGACCTCGCCACCCGAGGACGCCGTCGCACAGTCGCTCGCCGCGTGCCGCTTCCTGAAGTCGCAAGGCGCCGGCCAGATCTATTTCAAGGTCTGTTCGACTTTCGACTCGACACCTGCGGGCAACATCGGCCCCGTGCTCGAAGCCTTGATGGACGAGCTGGGTTGCGCGTTCACGATCGCCACGCCGGCGTTCCCCGACAACGGCCGCACGGTCTTCAAGGGCCATCTCTTCGTCGGCGACGTGCTGCTCTCGGACAGCGGCATGCGCCATCACCCGCTGACGCCGATGACCGATGCCAACCTCGTGCGCGTGCTGCAGGCGCAGTTGCACGGCACGGGCAAGCGCCGGGTCGGCCTCGTCGACTTCGCGGCAGTGGGCGCATCGGCCGCGGCGATCCGCGCGCGGTTCGCGGCCCTGCGTGGCGAAGGCGTGTCGATCGCCATCGCCGACGCGGTCACCAACGCCGACCTGCTGCGCCTCGGCGAAGCCGTCGCCGACGTGCCGCTGGTCTGCGCCGGCTCCGGCCTGGCCATCGGCCTGCCGGCGAACTTCGGCCTCACGCCCTCGGGTGGCGCTGCGCGCCTGCCCGCCGTTCACGGCCGGCTCGCCGTTGTCTCGGGCAGTTGCTCCGAGCAGACCAACAGGCAGGTCGCGCACTTCATTGCCACAGGCGGTGCGGCGCACGCGATCGATCCGCTCGCGCTTGCGGTCGAAGGCGCCGAGACGACGGCGAACGCCGTCGCCGAATGGGCTGATGCCGCCTGGCAGGCCGCGCCCTCGCGACCGCTGCTCGTCTACAGCAGCGCCGCACCGGCCGCCGTCGCCGACGTGCAGAAGCAGCTCGGTGTCGCCGCAGCGGGCGCAGCCGTCGAGGCGCTGCTCGGCGAGGTCGCGCGCCGGCTCGTCGCCATGGGCGCGCGACGCGTCGTCGTCGCCGGCGGCGAGACCTCGGGCGCCTGCGTGCAGGCGCTCGGCATTCGCCGCTTGCGCATCGGCGCCCAGATCGACCCAGGCGTGCCGTGGTGCCATGCCGAGTCGCCGGCGGCCGGTGCGGAGGGCCTGCACCTCGCACTCAAGTCGGGCAACTTCGGCGGCGCTGATTTCTTCACGCGCGCCTTCGAGGTCGCCTCGTGACCCTCGGGCCGTAAGAGACGCTGCATGACCGAAACCGGACTGCGCGACGAGATCTGCCGCGTCGGCGCCTCGCTGTACGCACGCGGCTACGTCCACGGCAGCACGGGCAACATCAGCGCCCGCCTCGACGACGGTTTCCTCATCACCGCCACCGATGCCTGCCTCGGCACGCTGGAGCCGGCGCGCATCGCCAAGGTCGATGCCGCCGGCCGATCGCTCGACGGCGCCCGGCCGAGCAAGACGCTGGTGCTGCACCGGCGCATCTACGAAGCCGACCGCGAAGCCGAATGCATCGTCCACACGCACTCGTCGAACCTGGTCCGGCTCAGCCTGCAGGCGAGCGGCCCGAGCGAGGACTTCATCCCGCCGATCACGCCGTACTTCGTGATGAAGGTCGGCCACGTGCCGCTGATCGGCTACCACCGTCCCGGCCATCCCGCGGTGGCCGACAGGGTCGCCGAGGCGATTGCCGTCGCGCGCACGCGCGGCGCGCCGATCCGCGCCGTGATGCTCGCGCGCCTCGGCCCGAACGTCTGGCACGACTCGCTCGCGGCGGCTTGCGCCGTGCTCGAGGAGCTCGAGGAAACGGCCCGCCTCTGGCTCGACGCCGAGCCTCGACCCGTGCCTCTCAGCGAGGCGCAGATCGACGAGCTCCGCGCCCAGTTCGACGCCCGCTGGTAGCCCCTCGAAAGGATCTCCGCGCCATGCCCCGCTTCGCCGCCAACCTCAGCATGATGTACACGGAGCATCCGTTCCTCGAGCGCTTCGCCGCCGCCGCAGCCGATGGATTTCGGGCCGTCGAGTTCCTGTTCCCCTACGACTTCCCCGCAGCCACGATCGCGGCACAGCTGAAGCAGCACGGCCTGCAGCAGGTGCTCTTCAACGCGCCACCGGGTGACTTCGCCGGCGGCGAGCGCGGCATCGCCGCCCTGCCTGGTCGCGAAGCCGAGTTCCGCGCCGGCATCGAGCGCGCGCTCGAATACACCGCTGCGCTCGGCTGCCCGCGCCTGCACGTGATGGCCGGGCTGGTGCCCGGGGGCAGCACCCGCGCGTCGCTGCGATCGCGCTATCTCGACAACCTCGCCTTCGCAGCCGAGCGCGCCAGGGCCGCCGGCGTCGACGTGCTCATCGAACCGATCAACACCCGCGACATCCCCGGCTACCTGCTCAACCGCCAGGACGACGCACATGCCGTGCTGAAGGAAATCGGCTCGCCGCACGTCAAGGTGCAGATGGATCTCTACCACTGCCAGATCGTCGAGGGCGACGTCACCGCGAAGCTGAAGACCTGGATGCCGACCGGCGATGTCGGCCACCTGCAGATCGCCGGCGTGCCCGACCGTCACGAGCCCGACGCCGGCGAAATCAACTTCGAGTACCTCTTCGACGTCGTCGACGGGCTCGGTTACGACGGCTGGATCGGCTGCGAGTACCGGCCCGCCGGGGCCACCTCGGCCGGCCTCGGCTGGCTCCGCGGCAGGCAATCGAACGGCTGACCCCGGCCGGCGGAGCCGCACATCGGCGCCGCCGCCCTGCCGGCAGGCCATGGCCGCACGTTAAGCTCGCGCCCCATGTACATGCGGTTCTTCGGCCTCAAGCAGGAGCCGTTCTCGCTCGCGCCCGACCCGCGTTATCTCTACATGAGCAAGCGCCACCGCGAGGCGCTGGCCCACCTGCTCTACGGCGTCGGCGGCGGTGGCGGCTTCGTGCTGCTCTCGGGCGAGATCGGCGCCGGCAAGACCACCGTCTGCCGCTGCTTCCTGGAGCAGATCCCGAAGCGCTGCAACGTCGCCTACATCTTCAATCCGAAGCTCACCGTGCTCGAGCTGGTGACTTCCATCTGCGACGAGTTCCGGATTCCGGTGCAGCCGGCGCATGGCCAGCAGGCCACGGTCAAGCTCTACGTCGACGCCCTCAACGAGTTCCTGCTGAAGACGCACGCCGTCGGCCAGAACAACGTGCTGATCATCGACGAGGCGCAGATGCTTTCGGTCGACGTGCTCGAGCAGCT
>JBDTCA010000271.1:0-10876 GCA_039923815.1 Caldimonas sp.
GGAATCGGGCGCGACGCGTTCCACTCGGGCGTCGATCAGGTTGGCGCGGCCGATGAACTGCGCCACGAATCGGGTGGCTGGCCGGTGATAGAGGTCCTCGGCCGTGCCCGTCTGCACGATGCTGCCACCCTGCATGACGGCAATGCGGTCCGAGACGGCCATCGCCTCTTCCTGGTCGTGAGTGACATAGATGGCGGTGACCGCCAGGCGCTGCTGCAGCGCGCGGATCTCGTCGCGCATCTGCACGCGCAGCCGGGCATCGAGGTTCGACAACGGTTCGTCGAACAGCAGCACCCGCGGCCGGATCACGATGGCACGAGCAAGCGCAACCCGCTGCTGCTCGCCCCCCGACATCTGCGCCGGGAACTGCGATTCGTAGCCCGTCAGGCCGACCAGCCCGAGCACCTCGGTCACGTCGCCGTCGATCGTGGCAGTCGAATGCCCACGCACGCGCAGGCCGTAGGCGACGTTCTCGAACACGGTCAGGTGCGGGAACAGGGCGTAGTTCTGGAACACAAAGCCGATGCCGCGCTGGTTGACGGGCAGCAGCGTCACGTCTTGTCCACCGAAGACGATTCGTCCGGAATCGGGCGCTTCGAACCCGGCAATCATGCGCAGCGTCGTCGTCTTGCCGCACCCGGACGGGCCGAGCAACGTGAGGAACTCGCCGGGCGCAACGTCGATCGACACGTTGCGCGCGGCATAGACCTGGCCTTTGACGGCGTGCGTGAAACGCTTCGACAGTCGCTCGCACGTGACACCGAGCGCTTCTGGAGCGGACGAAGTCATGTGGCGACCAATCCGGCCACGGGACCTGCGCTCGGCGAGCGAAGACGCCGCAAAGCAAGTTCAATCGCGAAGAGCACGATGAACACGATCACCACCACGACCACTGAAAACGCCGCTGCGACGCCCAGTGCCAGCTCGGTCATGTTTTCCAGGATCTTGACGGTGACCAGGGTCCAGCTCAGCGACACCACGAAGATCGTCGCGCTGATCGCCGTCATCGAGCGGATGAACATGACACCCAGGCCCGCGAAGAACGCCGGCATGACGAGCGGCAGCGTGATGCGCCGAAAGGTGGTGCTGCTGTTGGCGCCCAAGCCTTGCGAGGCCTCTTCGAGGCTGCGATCGATCTGCTGCATCAGCGCGATCGTGGTGCGAACGCCGGTGGCGCCGTAGCGGAACACGTAGCAGGCCACGATGATCGTCGCCGTTCCGGCAAGCATGATGGGTGGATCATTGAATGCGATCAGGTAGCCGATACCGACGATCGTCCCCGGCAACGCATAGTTGACCATCGAGGTGAGCTCCATGGTGGTTCGCCCGACGAAGCGCTTGCGGGCGATCAGGTAGCCGAGCAGCACCCCGTAGAAACCACCGATCGGTGTCGCGATCGCGGCGACCACCAGCGTGTCGCGCAGCACGCGCAGCCCCTCCGAGAAGACCACGCCATAGTGGCGAAGCGTGAACGAGCCGTTTGCGCCGAAGGCGACCACCAGCGACGAGTAGAGAAGCAAGGCGTAGAGGTAGACGATGAAGAGCGTGAGCGCCCCGCAGACTCCGATCAGTGCGCAACGCATCGGGGTGGAAACGCTGTCGAAGGGCGCCTGCCCGGCGCCCTTGCCGCCCACGACGACGTAGCTTCGCCGGCCGACCCAGTAACGCTGCGCCATGAACACCAGCAGCGCCGGAACGAGCAGCATCAGCGAAAGCGCGGCGCCCCCTCGCAGGTCGAACAAGCCGGTGATCTGCAGGAAGGCCTGCGTCGGCAGCACCGGAAACTGGTTGCCGGCGAGGATGAGCGGTGTGGCGAAGTCCGCGAGCGACGCGGCGAAAAGCAGCAGGAACGCGTTGGCCAGCCCAGGTGTGCAGAGCGGCAGCGTCACCGTGCGAAAGACGCGCCACCGGGAAGCGCCGAGCGACAGGGCCATGCCTTCGAGGTTGGAGTCGATCGCCGCGAGCATCGGTCTCAAGGTCAGGTATGCGATCGGAAAGTACGTCACCGTCTCGGCGCTGAAGGTGCTCGTCAGGCCGTAGACGCCAGCACCCTTCATGCCCAGCAAGTCGTAGGTGATCAACCCGCGCGGACCGAACGAGAAGATGTAGCCGATGGCTGTCGTGAAGGGTGGCGACACCAGCGGCAGCAGCACCGCGAGGTCGATCAGGCGGACCACGAGCGGCGAAAGCCGGCAGCGGGACGCGGTGAGGGCAAAGACGAAGCCGATGATCGTGCCGAACACGGCCACGAGCGTTCCCAGCAGCAGGCTGTTCCAGAACGCAGCGATCTGATGTCGATCGCCGAGGACCGCGCCGATGCCGCCCATTGTGAAATGGCCTTTGTCGACGAACACGCGCGCCAGCAGCATGACCAGCGGGTAAGCGACGAACAAGGCGAGCAGCAGCCAGAGGACCGCGATGGCAAGCGCCAGCGCTGGCTCGCTGCGCAAGCGTGCGCCGATGCCGGGACGCCATGCCGGGACTTGAAGCATCGACGCTCGACGCTACGGGTTCAGCACCTCGGCGACCCAGCGTTCGACCATGTGCTTGCGGTTTGCGCCGGCATAGGCGGCATCGATCGGGAAGATCTTCGCGCCGCGCAGGACGGCGGCCAGGCCAGGCTCGACCTGGACACCCGGAGCCGCTGGCACGAAGTTGATCTTGTGCTTTGCGAACAGGCTCTGCATCTGTGCCGAGCTTGCCCAATCGATCAGCTTCTTGGCCGTGTCGGGATTCTTGGCCCCCTTGATCAGCGCGATCGCCTCCGCTGACGAGCCGATCCCCTCGCTTGGAAAGCTGATGGCGACGTCGTAACCCTTGGCCTGCGTGTCGAGTGCGTCGACGATGAAGAAGATGCCGCCGCCCGCCTGACCGATGCCGACCGGCAGCGTGCCGCCGCCGCCGCTCTTCGTATAGAGCTGAACGTTCGGGCGGAGGTTCTTCAGGTACGCGAACGCCTTGTTCTCGTCTCGGCCATAGACCTCGAGCACGGAGAAGATCCTTGTGACCGCGGTTCCGGAGGTCCGGGCATCGGCCATCTGCAGCATGTTCTTGTAAGCCGGGTTGAGCAGGTCCTGCCACGACTGCGGCGGCTTCAGCTGATGCTCGGCGAGGAACTTCTTGTTGGTCATGAACACCAGCGGGTCGTCGGCAATCGCGACCCATTGACCATCCGCCTGACGAAAACGCTCGGGAAGCTGCTTGAACGCGGGCGGCTTGTACGACTCGAAGATGCCTTCGGTGATGCCCGCGGCGAAGGTCTCGACCGGGCCGCCGAACAGCACATCGATGCGTGGATTGTTCTTTTCGGCAATCACGCGGGCGAGAGCTTCGCCGGACGAGAAGCGGACGAAGTTGACCTTGATGCCGGTGGCTTTCTCGAACTCCTCGAACATCGGTCGCGCCCAGTTCTCGGGCCAGATCGAATAGACGTTGACCTCCGCGGCGGCGGCGGCCGAGCCGCCGAGCAGTGCGAGTGTGCAGACAGCGAGTGCACCCACGGTGCGCAGCACACGGCGTGAGAAGCGGTCGACCAGGAACATGGCGAACTCCTGAAAAGCGGTCACGAGACAAGACGACTATGTACGTGCCGTCGTGGGGCGTCCATGCGGACTTCCCTGCACGTCGCATCGTCTGGCGCGTTCGCCCCAGGTGGCCCGCTTCGCGACCCGGGCAGGCAGCGTCTCATCCCTGGAACTTGGTACGACCTCGCTTGCGGCGCCCCGGCCATGCCGCTAGCGTGTCGAGACCATGAAGCACATCCTCAGCCTTGCCGCCGCTGCATCGCTCGCCGCTTGCACAACTCCGGCCCCGATCGCGACGGACGACGCTGTCCGAGCCGTCGACACGGTGGTCGTGATCTACACCGAAAACCGCGCGTTCGACACCTTGTATGGCTTGTTCCCCGGTGCGAACGGCATCCCGGGCGTCAACCCCAGCGCGATCGGCGAGGTCGTGCCGCAGAAAGACTTCGACGGCAGCGTCCTTCCGGTTCTGCCACCCACCTGGGGCGGACTCGTCGCGAGCGGCCAGCCGGTGGCGCTGACGCAAGCGCAGAGCTCCGGCATGCCCAACCGACCGTTTCGCATCGACGATCCGGCGGGCCTCAATGGCAGCGGTGTCGTTGTCGGGTCCAACATCGCGACACGCGACCTCGTGCACCGCTACTTCAGCAACCTGATGCAGATCGGCGACGGCAGCAACGATCACTTCGCGGCCTATTCCAACGCCGGCGGCCTCAGCATGGGTTACTACGACGGCAGCTCGATGAAGCTCTGGGCGCTGGCACGGCAGTACGTCCTGGCCGACAACTTCTTCATGGGCGCATTCGGCGGTTCGTACCTCAACCACCAGTACCTGATCTGTGCCTGCGTCCCGATCTATCCCGACGTCGACAACTCTCCCGCCAAGGACTCGATCACGCCGATCGAGACCGACGCCCAGGGGCATTTCGTGCGCATGGTGCCGGCCGCCGAGATGCCCGTATCGGCCTTGATCGGTCCGCCACGTTACAAGCGCGACGCGCCGCTGACGCGCGGCCGCGACGGGGTGGCCTACACCGTCAACACCATGCAACCGAGCTACCAGCCAAGTGGCAACGCTCCAGTCGTCGGCACCGACCCGCGTTACGCGGACAAGGCCACGCCGACCACGCTTCCGCCACAGTCGCTCGCGACCATCGGCGACCGACTCGACGCCAAGGGCGTTTCGTGGGCGTGGTACGCCGGCGCCTGGGCCGCGGCCGGCGCCCCCACGCCAGAAGCTCGCAAGCTCATCTACGGCGGCAGCGTGCAGTTCCAGCCGCATCACCAGCCCTTCAACTACTACGCCGGCTTCGACCCGAAGACCCATGCCGACTATCGCGCCGAGCACTTGCGCGACTTCGACCGTTTCGCCGCCGACGCCGCGGCCGGTCGTCTTCCGGCGGTGACGTTCTACAAGCCGCAGGGCAATCTGAATCAGCATCCGGGCTACGCCAACCTCAGTGACGGCGACACCCACGTCGCCGATGTCATCGCCACGCTGCAGCGGAGCCCGCAATGGCGGCGCATGCTGATCGTCGTCACCTACGACGAGAACGGCGGTTTCTGGGACCACGCGCGGGTGCCGAAGGGTGACCGCTGGGGTCCGGGCACGCGCATTCCGGCGATCATCGTTTCGCCGCTGGCGAAGAAGGGCTTCGTGGACAAGACGCAGTACGACACGGCATCGATCCTGCGCTTCATCACCCGTCGCTGGTCGCTCGAGCCCCTGCCCGGCGTCATCGAGCGTGACGATGCCCTGCGGGCGAACGGCCAGCCGCCGATGGGCGACCTCAGCGCGACGCTGCTGACACGCTGAACCCGCCGGCGCCCGCGAGTCCGGCATCCCCTGGACTCGCGTGTGTTCCGCGAACCAGAGGCCCCAGGCTCGGATCCGGGCCGCGAACCTCGTTCCTTGCAGATTCCATGACATGGATCAAGGATCTGTGAAATGTTGCTGCCTAAGATGCCCGCCGGCGCCGCGTGTGGACGCTTGACTTCGACCGTGTGCGGCCTCGAACGACGTTTGAACAGAGGAGTGGCGAATGGGTGCCTGGATCTTGGGTTTGCGGTGGTTCGGTTGGCTGGTGGTGTTGCTGATGCTGGTGGCCATGGGCTATGCCGGCGTGCGCGTGCTGGCGCTGTACCCAACGATCGCGGTCTAGGACGAGCCATGAACACCCTGACCTTCGCTTGGGCCCACAGGCGCGCTGAAGACCTTCGCAACCACCGGGCGGAGATGAAATGAACAAGCGACAGACCCGGCTCTTCGCCATCATTTCCACGGCGCTTGCTGCCGTGGCCTTCATCGGCATGACGATCGACAGCCACCGCCAGTTCGGCAAGCTGACCAATGCCGACCAGATCACTGCACAGGTCAAGCGTGGGCAGGAGGTCTGGCACGAGAACAACTGCATCAACTGCCACACCCTGTTCGGCGAGGGCGCGTACTACGCCCCCGACCTGACCAAGATCACGCAGCTGCGCGGCGAGGCCTACCTGCAGGCCTACATGCGCGACCCTTCCAAGTTCTACGACGAGACCCGCCACCGCCGGCTGATGCCCAAACAAGACATCAAAGAGAGCGACATCACCAGCCTCATCGCCTTCCTCGACTGGGTCAGCAAGGTCGACAACGCAGGTTGGCCCCCCCGGCCGATCCTGGTCACCGGCAGCGCCTTGCCGGGCGGTTCGTTCACGATCGAGCAGCAGCAGAAAGTGGCCAGCCCGGGCGGAGCCGGCGCGCCCCCCGGAGCACGGCCGGTCGATTCCGGCAGCGACCCGATTGCGCTCGGCGAGAAGGTCTTTCGGACCGCAGCGCCGGCCTGCGTGGCCTGCCATTCGGTCGCGCCCGGCGTCAACATGGCCGGGCCGAGCCTGGCTGGTCTGGTCGGCCGCACCGAGACGCTGCTCGCCTCGACCGAATACAAGGACCAGGAGAAGGGCCAGGCCAAGGATGTGGCCGGCTACATCCGTGAGTCGATCATGCATCCCAGTGCGCACCTGGTGCCGGGCGCGATGTATTCGGCTGGGGGCACCTCGTTCATGCCGCCGACCTACGCCAAAGACCTCTCGCCCGAACAGATCGACCATCTGGTCGCCTATCTGTCATCCCTGAAGTAACCGGCCGGAGCCAGCACGTGCGCTACAAATCTCAATCCGTCGCTTACTGGTATTTCGCGGTTGCCATTGCGCTCTTTGGCTTGCAGTTGGTGTTCGGCCTGCTGTCAGCGGCCAAATATCTTGGGCCCGACCCGCTGCTGTACATCCTGCCCTTCGACGTCACCAAGGTCATCCACACCAACTTGCTGATCGTCTGGGTACTGACCGGCTTCATGGGTGCCACCTACTGGATGGTGCCCGACGAATCCCGCACCGAACTGCACAGCGTCAAGCTGGCCTACTTCCAGCTCGTGCTGTGGACGCTGATGGGCGTGGCCACCATCGTCGGCTATTTCTTCCGCTACGGCACCGGCAACAAGCTGCTGGAGCAACCGCTTCCGTCGAAGATCATCATCGTCTTCGTGATGCTGCTGTTCCTCTACAACGTCGGCATGACCATCTGGAAATCGGGTCGCCTGACCACGCCGGAGGGCGTACTCGTCGGTGGCCTGGGGCTCGCGGCCGTGTTGTACCTGCCGGCGTTGCTGCACTTCGAGAACTACACCGTCGCCATCTTCTATCGCTGGTGGACGATCCACCTGTGGGTCGAGGGGGTCTGGGAGATGATTCAGGGCGGCTTCCTGGCCTATCTGCTGATTCGCCTCTCCGGCGCCGACCGCGAGATCATGGACAAGTGGCTGTATGTGATCGTCGGCCTGGTGTTCATCGCCGGCATCATCGGTACCGCGCACCACTACTACTGGGTCGGCGTGCCGACCTACTGGCTGCCGATCGGCGGCTTCTTCAGCGCACTGGAACCGGTGGCGCTGGTGGGCATGGCGGTCTACGCCTACTCGGCCATCCGCCGGTCGGGCATGCTGCACCCGAACAAGCTGGCGTTGCACTGGACAGTGGGCAGCGCGGTCTTCACGCTGTTCGGCGCCGGTCTGCTCGGGCTCGCCCACACCTTTCCGTCGGTCAACAAGTGGACCCACGGCACACTGATCACTGCCATGCACGGCCATGCCGCGTTCTACGGCGCCTACGCCATGATCACGATGGCGATGATCACGTACGCGCTGCCCGCGATCACGCGCCGGCCCGAGGAAGGCACTGCCGTTGGCTACTGGTCGTTCTGGATGCAGGTGGGCGGCATGTTCGGCATGACGCTGTCGTTCGCCACTGCGGGGATCGGGCAGGTCTACCTGGAACGCATCATGGGCATGGGCTACCTCGACACGCAGTTGCGCATCCAGATCCACTTCGTGATGCTGATCGCCACCGCATCGGTGTTCACCATCGGAGTCGCGTTGTTCATCATCGACTTCTTCCGCTTTCCGCCGCGCTTCGAGTTGGTGGAAGGAAGCGAAGCCGGGCGCGCCGTGCCGCTGCAGCAAGTCGGGAGACCGGCGGTTGCATGAAGCGGGCATGAAGTCCGGCGCGGCTTCGCAGGGATGGCGCGGCGTTTCGGGTGAAGGCGCAGCCGATGCACCGTGGTACCTGCCCACCGCCGGCGAAGTCGGGCTTTTCGAGCAATGCCATGCCCGCGGTCTGGCCGTGCTGCTCAAGGGCCCCACCGGCTGCGGCAAGACCCGCTTCGTCGAGCACATGGCGTGGCGGCTCAAGCGGCCGCTGGTGACGATTGCCTGCCATGACGACCTGACGGCCAGCGATCTGGTCGGTCGTTTCCTGATCCGCAACGACGGCACTGCCTGGCAGGATGGCCCGCTGACGCGGGCGCTGCGCGAAGGGGCGATCTGCTACCTGGACGAAGTCGTGGAAGCACGGCAGGACACCATCGTCGTGCTGCATCCGGTGGCCGACCATCGCCGCGCGCTGCCTGTCGACGCCACCGGCGAGACGGTGCTGGCGGCGCCCGGTTTCCAGCTGGTGGTGTCGTACAACCCCGGTTACCAGCGCATGCTGAAGGACATGAAGCCGAGCACGCGCCAGCGCTTCGTGGCCCTCGACTTCGACTTTCCGCCGCTCGAGCGCGAAGTGCAGATCGTGCAGCACGAGGGCGCCGTCGACCATGCCACCGCGCATGCACTGGCGAGCCTCGCCGGGCGGCTGCGCACGCTGCGCGATCGCGGGCTGGCCGAGGTGCCGAGCACGCGGCTCCTGATCGCGGCAGCCCAGTTGATCGCCAGCGGCATCGATGTCAAGACCGCCTGTGCGGCCGCGATCGTTTCACCGCTCTCTGATGAGCCGACGCTGCTGGCCGCGATGCGCGACCTGGTGGACGCGACCTTCGTGTAAGTCATGGCCGAAGCCGAGGACGTCATCACCGACGTCGCGCGCCACGCCACCATCTTTGCGCGCGACCTGTGGCGGCGTCACCGGCCGGCGGCAGTGGGTCCGGCACAGGTGGCGCTGGCCGACGTGGCACCGCGGCTGGACCTGTTGATCGCCGCCGTGTTCGGCCACGGCTTTCCGTTGCGCAGCGCGCAGTCGCCCGCTCGGCCGACCCTGCTGGCGCGCTTGCTGCAGCGCCAGCGCGTGCCTCGCTGGAGCGACGCTGTCGGCGCCACCGACGGGCGCACCATCTGGTTGCCGGCTGCACTTCTGGAGAGCCCGCTGCAGCCCGCGGCCACCGCACAGTTCCGTGCCCTGGCACTGCGGCAGGCGATGCGCGCGGTTCGGGGCAGTGCAGCCACCGTGCCGGCGGGTACAACGGCGCTGGTGCGCGATCTGTTCCTGCTGCTCGAGGCCCACGCCGCCGACCATGAACTGCAGCAACTCCTCGCGGGCATGGCGGAAGCCCTCGCGGACCTGCGGAAACGGTCTCTGGCGGCACGGCCGCCGCTGGCCGCCTTTCCCGAGCCGATGCGCGCCCTGGAACGGTTCGTTCGCGCCTCCCTCGCGCCGACGCCAGACGTGATCGAACCTGGCGGATCGCTCGGCTTGCCTGCCATTTTCAGACTGGCGCTGCCAGCCACGCCGGCAGCAAACCTGGCACTGGCGCAGGCTGTCGGTCGTGCCTGGCCCGACGCGCTGGCCGCGCAGGGCCCAGGCCCCTGGCTATGGCGCGATCAGTGGAGCGGTGAACTGCGGCCAGCGCCGACGGGCCGTCGGTCGGTCGCGTCGGCACAGGGCGACGACACGGCCGACGACGATCGCGGCCCGCCGCGCAGCGCGCGCCTCGTGCGCCGACCCGACGTGCGTGAAGCGCTCGACGACGAGGACGACGCCAGCCCGGGTGCCTGGATGGTGCAGACCGCGGCGCCGCAAGAGATGGCCGAAGATCCGATGGGGCTGTCACGCCCGACCGACCGCGACACCGACACCGCAGCCGACGACTACGCCGATGCGCTGTCTGAACTGCAGGAAGCGCGGCTGGTGTCGGCACCGGGCAAGCCGCAGGAAGTGCTGCTGTCGGACGACCCGCCCGAGAGCAGCGGCCCGCGCCCTGCGACTGCAACCGTGATCGACGGCCCGACCCGTCTGCACTATCCCGAATGGGACTGGCGTGCCGGCGGCTACCGGCACCCCGGCGCCAGCGTGTGGCTGCTGCCGGCCACGGCCGGCCCGCAGCGGTGGGTGGACGACACGCTGGCCGCGCGCGGCGCGATGCTGCACGAGATTCGCCGCCGCTTCGAATTGCTGCGAGCCCAGCGCGTGCGCCAGCGCCGGCAGTTGGACGGTCCCCGCATCGATCTCCAGGCCTTCATCGACGGCCGTGCCGCCTACCGCGCAGGCCTGCCACTGGCGCAACGTCTGTACCAATCGGAACGACGCGGCCGGCGCGACCTGGCGGTGCTCCTTCTGGTGGACGTGAGCGGCTCGACCGACAGCACCATCAGCGGCCACCAACGCGTGATCGACGTCGAACGCGAAGCGCTGTTGCTGGTCTGTACCGCGCTCGATGGGCTGCAAGCGGCATACAGCGTTCAAGCGTTCTCGGGCGAAGGGCCCGACGCGGTCATCGTGCGCAGCGTCAAGAACTTCGACGAAGCCTATGGCGATCCGGTGGCGCAACGCATCGCAGGTCTGGAGCCCGAGCACTACACCCGCGCCGGCGCCGCGCTGCGCCATGCCAGCGCGTTGCTGATGCGCGAGGCAGCAGAACATCGGCTGCTGCTGGTGCTGTCGGACGGCAAGCCCAACGACGTGGACGACTACGAGGGCCGCTATGGCGTCGAGGACATGCGCCAGGCCGTCACCGAAGCCCGGCTGCAGGGCATTGCACCGTTCTGCCTGACGGTGGATCGGCAGGCCGCCAACTACCTGCCGTTCGTCTTCGGCCCGCAGCA
>JBDTCA010000272.1:0-5584 GCA_039923815.1 Caldimonas sp.
GCGACGAGCCTGAAGCCCATCGAAGTGCTGGTGATCGCACCGAGCGAGCGACTCGACGACATCGCGGCGCGTCATCTCAAGAGCATGCCGCTGCCGATACGGGCCTTGCTCGGCGCGCTCGGGGTCTCGGGCAAGGGCGACGACGCGCGTGGCGCCGCTCTGGCGAGCTACCTGCTGTTCGAGGCGCCCTACACGCGTGAGCTGATCGCGCTCGGCGTGCGTGACACGCTGGCCAAGCGCGATGCCGTGCTGGCCTTCTTCGGATGGCGACCCGGCGTGTAGTTCACGCCGGGCTCGCCGCCTCCTACTTCTTCGTCGGCGCGCTCGCGGCTGCAACCGCCTTGGCGGCTTTCATCTCGGCCTTTTCCGCCTTCTTCGCGGCACGCTTGTTCTTGGCGTCCTGGACGCTGGCCTTGGCCGCGGCCTTCTCGTCCTTGGCGTTGTCCTTGGCCGTGGTGGTCGCCGACTTCACGCCCGTCGCGGCCTTCTCGGGGGTCGCCTTGGACGCCGCCGCGGCGCGTGCCGTCGCGGGCGCCTTCTCGGCCGCCTTGGTGGCGACCGGAGCACCGCTGTAGGTCGCACCGTTGACGGTCAGGCCGCCTTCGGAGAACTTGCCGGCGTTCTTGTCGCCGACGCCCTTCACGCGCACCACCAGGTCGTTCCAGTCCTTGAAATCGCCTTTTTTGCGTTCGCTGATGATCAGTGTCGAGATGACCGGACCGATGCCCTTGACGGCCTCGAGTTCGGCCTGGGTGCCCTTGTTGACGTCGACCGCGGCGAAGGCGGTGGCGGCGAGCAACGCCAGGAAGGCAGCGATGAATTTCTTGAACATGGAGGTCTCCTCGTGGTGGTCGGAACGGTCAGAGCCCAATCACAACGAAGGCCGCCCGGCGCGGGTTGACCTCGCTTCGCCGCTTCAGGCTGGCCGGCCGTCGAGCCAGGCGACGTAGCGGCCGATGCCCGTGGCGACGTCGACGAAGGCATGGTCGCAACCGACGGCGCGCAGCCGCCCGAGGTCGGCCTCGGTGAAGCACTGGTACTTGCCGACGAGGGCGGCCGGGAAGTCGACGTACTCGATGACGCCCGAGGCCACGAGAGCGGCCAGAGGCAGAGCCGCTTCTCCGTGAGCATCTCGGGCCGAGTTGACCACCGCCGAAGCGACGTCGTTGAAGGGTTGGGCCCGGCCGCTGCCGAGGTTGAAGATGCCGCTCGCGTCGGGATGCGCGAAGAACCAGAGATTGACGGCCACCACATCGCCGACGAACACGAAGTCGCGTGCCTGCTCGCCCGCCGCGTAGCCGCCGTAAGCGGCGAACAGCTTGACGCGGCCTTCGTTGCGCAGCTGCTGCACGTGATGAAACGCCACCGACGCCATCCGTCCCTTGTGCTGCTCGTGCGGGCCGTAGACGTTGAAGTAGCGAAAGCCGGCGACCTGCGCCGTGGCGCCCGCCAGCATGCGGCGGACGACGTTGTCGAACAGCAGCTTCGAGTAGCCGTAGACGTTGAGCGGGTGCTCGAAGTCCGGCTCCTCGCGAAACGTCGAAGAGCCGCCGTAGGTCGCGGCTGACGATGCGTAGAGCAGGCGCACGCGTTGCGACTGGCAGGCGTCGAGCAGCGTCTTCGAATCGCGGTAGTTGAGGTCGAGCATGAGCCGACCGTCATGCTCCATGGTGTCGGAGCAGGCGCCTTCGTGAAACACGCAGTCGACCCGACCGAACTCGCCGCGGGCGAAGCGACCGTAGAAGTCGCGGCGGTCGAAGTAATCGCTGATCGAGGCCCCGGCGAGATTCACGTACTTGGCGCCGTCGGTGAGGTCGTCGACGGCAATGACGTCGTCGACGCCGATGGCGTTGAGGCCACGCACGAGGTTGGCGCCGATCATGCCGGCGGCCCCGGTGACGACGACTTTCATCGTGCCGCCTCGGCTGGAAACAGCTCGTCGTAGGCGACGCTCGCGGTGCCGAACTTGCCGACGACGATGGCGCCGGCACGGTTCGCGATCGGCATCGCTTCGCGCAGGGTCAGGCCGGATGCGAGCATGGCCGCCAGCGCGGCGATCACGGTGTCACCGGCGCCGGTGACGTCGAAGACTTCGCGCGCTTCGGCCGGCACCTGGGTCTCGCCGGCGGCGTCGAAGAGCGACATGCCTTCCTCGGAACGCGTCAGCACGATGGCGTCGAGGTCGAGCTCGGCGCGCAGCTTCTGTGCACGCTCGTTGAGCTGCGCTTCGCTCGTCCAGGCGCCGAGCACCTGGGCGAGCTCGGCACGGTTGGGCGTGATCGCGGTCGCGCCGGCGTAGCGCGTGTAGTCGCTGCCTTTCGGGTCGACGAGCACCGGCTTGCCGAGCCGGCGCGCCATCTCGATCATGCGCGGGATGTGGGCGAGGCCGCCCTTGCCGTAGCCGGAGAAGAGCACGGCGTCGTGCTCGGGCAGCACGCGCTCGTAGTCGGCCAGCATGCTGGCCAGCACCTCGTGATCGGGCTGGTTCTCGAAGTCGATGCGGATCAGTTGCTGGGCGCGGCCGATGACACGCAGCTTGACGATGGTGAAGAGCTTCGGGTCGCTGCCGAGCAGGGCCGTGATGCCGCGCTGCTCGAGGAGCTCGCGGAGGCGGCGCGCCGGCTCGTCGTCACCGACGACCGTGAGCAGCGTCGCTCGGGCGCCGAGGGCCTGCACGTTGAGAGCGACGTTGGCGGCGCCACCGAGGCGCTCCTCTTCGCGCGTGACACGAACGACGGGCACCGGCGCTTCCGGCGAGATGCGTTCGACGGCGCCGAACCAGTAGCGGTCGAGCATGGCGTCGCCGACGACGAGCACATTGGCCCGGGCGAGATGCTCGCGCGCAGGCGAGTGGGATTTCATGATGTCAGAGGTCTTCCAGTCGCCGTGGCGGGTAGGTGTCCCAGCCGAGGCAGCCGGGGCATTGCCAGAAATAGTGCTCGGCCTCGAAGCCGCATGCGGCGCATCGATAGCGATGCAGCGGCCGGGCCGCCCGCTGCACGGCGTCGCGGACGGCGGCAACCTCGGTGGTGTCGGTGACCACGGCGTCGGCGCCGGCCATCGATGCCAGCACCGCCTGTGCCGCGGCCAGCGTCGGATGCTCGCGCAGATGATCCAGGAGCTGGGTCGATCGCGCCTCGGCATCGGTCTCGAGCGACGTCACAGTCTCGAGCACGTCCATCGTCGGCATCTGCGGGTACAGCGCTCGCAGGCGCTCGAGGGCGACGGTGCCCTTGCCGGCCGCGAGCGCGCTTGCTGCGTATCGCCTGGCGACCAGGTTGAAGGCCGCGGGTTTGACCGACATCAGCAGGTTCCAGAACCGCAGCGCTTCGTCGTGAGCGCCACGCGCAGCCGCACGCTCCCCGGAAAGCACCAGCGGCCGGGCATCGCGCGGCGCCGCATTGCGGGCGTGGGCGACGGCGTCGTCAGCCGTCTGGGTCTGGTGGGCGGCGTCGGCCTCGAGCGCGATCTCGCACCAGTAATGCGCGATCCGCGACGCGAACGATCCGGTGCCGCTCTTCTCGAGCTGCTGGCCGACCTCGAGCGCCGCACGCCAGTCGCGCGAACGCTCGTGGAGATCGAGCAGGGCAAGCCGCGCTTCGGTGGCGAAGGCGGTGCCGGCAAGCGCGGCGTAGCCTTCCTCGGCGCGGTCGAAGAGACCGGCTTTCATGAAGTCCTGCGCCAGCGCATGCTGGGCTCGGTCGCGCTCGGGCTGAGGCAGGTCGGCCCGGCCGAGCAAGTGCTGGTGCACACGCACGGCGCGCTCGTACTCGCCGCGGCGCCGGAACAGGTTGCCGAGCGCGAAGTGGAGATCGAAGGTATCGGGATCTTGCTGAACCGCTTCGATGAAGGCGTCGATCGCCTTGTCGTGCTGTTCGTTCAGCAGCAGGTTCAGGCCCTTGTAGTAGACCTTCTGGGAGCCCTCGAGCTCACGCTTCCACTGCCGCACATCCCACCGCGAGGCGACCCAGCCCAGCGCGAAGGCGAGCGGCAGCGCCCAGAGCAGCCACTGCAGCTCAAAGTCCATCGCGCGGTGGATGCATCGGCATCGGCTCCGTGCCGGACAGCGGTGCCGGCGCCGTGGCGGTGACCGGCGCCCGTGCGATCTCGCGCCGGGCGATGCGACGGTGTCGCCACCAGCTCGGCACCATTGCGAAGATGCCGAACGCGCAGCCCAGCCCGAAGGCGGCGAGCACGATGAAAACCATCGGCGCGCGCCATTCCTGGCCGAAGAACAGGTGAACGCTGGACGGGTCCTGGTTGTTCAGCGCGAACGCGAACAAGGTGAAGAACACGACGGCCCGGACGATCCAGACGAGAACGCCCATGGCCCGCGCTCCTAGCTCTCGTCGTCGCCTTGCGACGACGCTGCCGAGGCAGCCTCGGCCGGAAGTGGCATGCCTTCGCGAATTGCTCCGACGCGCTCGTCGACAGCCTCTCGCAGTGCCTTGCCGGGCTTGAAATGCGGCACCAGCTTCTCGGAAATGACGACCTGCTCGCCAGAACGCGGGTTGCGCCCGACACGCGGTGGCCGCCGGTTGATCGAGAAGCTGCCGAAGCCACGAATCTCGATGCGATGGCCACGCGCCAGCGCCGAGGCCATCGCATCGAGGATCGTCTTGACCGCGAACTCGGTGTCGCGGTGGGTGAGCTGGCCGAATCGCTCGGCCAGCTGCACCACCAGGTCAGAACGCGTCATTGCAACGGCGCTCTGGCAGAACCGCTCAGGAATCCGATTCCTGGTTCTGGCTGTCGAGCTTGGCGCGCAGCAGGGCGCCCAGGCTGGTCGTACCGGCGTTCTCGCGCTCGCTGGTCTGCTGCAGGCGTTGCATGCCCTCTTGCGCGTCGGCGTTGTCCTTGGCCTTGATCGACAACTGGATCGAACGCGCCTTGCGGTCGACGTTGATGATCATGGCGTTGACCTCGTCGCCTTCCTTCAGGACGTTGCGCGCGTCCTCGACGCGGTCGCGGCTGATCTCGGACGCACGCAGGTAGCCGGTGATGTCGTCGTTGAGCTGGATCTCCGCGCCGCGCGCATCGACGGTGATGACCTTGCCGGTGACCAGCATGCCACGGTCGTTGACCGAGCTGTAGCTGGTGAACGGATCGCTGTCGAGCTGCTTGATGCCGAGCGAGATGCGTTCGCGGTCAACGTCGACAGCCAGGACGATCGCCTCGACCTCCTGGCCCTTCTTGTAGTTGCGCACGGCGGTTTCGCCGGGCTCGTTCCAAGACAGGTCGGAGAGGTGCACGAGGCCGTCGATGCCGGCGGCCAGACCCACGAACACGCCGAAGTCGGTGATCGACTTGACCGGGCCGGAGACCTTGTCGCCGCGCTGCACGGTCGAGGAAAACTCTTCCCACGGGTTCGCCTTGCACTGCTTCATGCCGAGGCTGATGCGGCGCTTGTCCTCGTCGATCTCGAGAACCATGACTTCGACTTCCTCGCCGAGCGAGACCATCTTCGACGGGGCGACGTTCTTGTTCGTCCAGTCCATCTCCGAGACGTGGACCAGGCCTTCGATGCCCGGCTCGATCTCGACGAAGGCGCCGTAGTCGGCGATGTTGGTGACCTTGCCGAACA
>JBDTCA010000273.1:0-2910 GCA_039923815.1 Caldimonas sp.
CCGGCCGGGAACAGGCTCATCACCACCATCATCGCCAGGCCGACGTTGGTGCCCCAGAAGGCAACGCGGATGTATTTCTCGATGCCGGGCCACCGTGCATCGCTGCTCGTCTGCCGCAGCACGAACACCATCAGCGCGATCGCCAGCATGCCGAACACGCCCATCAGGGAGGAGTGCGCGTGGGTCGGGGTCACCAAGGTGCCGACCTCGTAGTAGCTGACGATCGGCAGGTTGATGAAGAACCCGAACATGCCCGCGCCGACGAAGTTCCAGAAGCCCACGGCCATCAGGAAATAGAACGTCCACTTGTGCGGGATCACGACCGCCTTGCCTTTGGTGCCGCTTTCCTCGCGCGTGGTGCGAACGAAGTCCCACGCGTCGAGCGTGAGCAAGGTGAGCGGCACCACTTCCAGCACCGAGAACAGGGCCGACATCGCCATGTTGACGTTGGTCTGGCCCGTGAAATACCAGTGGTGGCCGGTGCCGATCAAGCCGCCCAGGAAGTACAGGATGGCATCCAGATAGATCACTCGCAGCGCCACGTTGCGGCGGGTCAGCCCGAGCTGATAGAACGTCAGCGCCACGATCGTGGTCGCGAAGAACTCGAAGAAGCCTTCGACCCACAAGTGGATGATCCAGAAGCGCCAGGTGTCGACCACGGTGAAGTTGGTCTTCGCGCCGAAGAACATGGCCGGGATGTAGAACACCGGTATCGCGAGCGCCGCGACCATGAACATCCTGACGATGGGCTTCGCAGCGGGGTCGGTCAACGCCCGCGGACGCACGAGCGACCACAGCAGCGCGAACCACGTGAACAGGCCTGCGACCAGCAGCATCTGCCAGACACGACCCAGTTCCAGATACTCCCAGCCCTGGTTGCCGAGCCAGAACCACCAGTCGCCCAGCATTTGCTCCAGCCCCGCCCATTCGCCCAGCAGGCTGCCGAAGATGACCACCGCAAACGCGCCGAACAACACATGCGTCCAGCCCGCCAACCAGCGCGGCTCGTCTGTTCGCAGCGAACGACCGAGGAACAGTGCGGCGGCCACGTAGGAGGTGGCGATCCAGAAGATCGCGAGCTGGAGATGCCAGGTACGCAGCAGGTTGCTGGGAAAGATGCGCTCGAGTTGGAAGCCGTAGAAGCTGCCCGGATCGGCGCGGTAATGACCGACCGCGCCGCCCACGAGCGTCTGCGTCAGGAACAGCAGCGCCACGACCACGAAGAATTTCAGGAGCGCGTTCTGCCCGGCGCTGGAACGCCCACGCAACATCTGCGGCTTGACGTTGCGACCGCGGGTGATCCAGCCGAGGTAGTCGAACTTCCCGAAAGCCAGCAACACGGTGGCTATTCCCGCCAGAAAAACCAGCAGGCTGAGGGCGCTCCAGAGCACAGCGCCGGGGATGGGCAGGTTGCCGACGCTCGGGTCGTAAGGAAAGTTGTTGGTGTAGGAGTGCGCTTCGCCTGGCCGTGCCGCAACGGACGCCCAGGCCGCCCAGGTGACGAAGGCCGTGAACTGGCGCAGCTCGGTGGGATCGGTGATGAGATCGGCCTTCAGTCCACCGTTGCGCGCCGGGTCGTGAAAGTAGTCGGCCCAGTGCGTGATCTCCTGGGTGAAGGCGGTGGCCTGGGCCGTCGTGAATGGCAACGTGCCCGTGGCCGCGTCGTAGCGATTCGTCTTCAGCGACACGATCGTCTCTGCCTGAACCGCCGCCGCCTGGCTGACGCCGAGAGCCTTCAATGGCTGCCCGTACTGCGCCTGCGCGATGTCCTCGGCAGCGACCAGCCCCATGCGGTGCAAGGCGGCGGCCGAGAAGTCGGGCCCGAGGTAAGCGCCGTGGCCCCAGATGCTGCCGTTGGCCATCAGGCTGTGGCGCAAGAAAACCGCCTGCCCGTCACCGACATCGTCTGCGCTGAAGAGAAGTGCTCCTTGCGCATTCACCACTCGCGCCGGGATCGGTGGCGCGTTGCGGTACGACAGCGTGGTGATCAGGATCAGTCCGGAGAAGCCCAGCAGCATCACGATCACGATCGCGCGTATCCACCACGGCGACAGCGGCCCGTCGTCCTCGCTCACGGGCTGCCCGGCGACATCGCTGTTCGCCGGGTCGATTGCTTCAGGGGCGGTCACTTCTTCACATCTCTCTGGACGAGCATGGCTTGCAAGCCGGCACAAGCCAGGCGGTCTTGGCAAGCCGGATGATTCAGCTTGCCTCTTCGGAAGGCGAGCGTCTGTTCGCTGCCGCACACATCCAAGCAGGTTGCAGGCGCCAGCGTCCGCGCTGCCAACTTTGGCGACGGTTCTGGCCACTGACGGCTTTACGTGTCACGATGACCCACTGCGGCCACAGTATCCGTGCTGCCGAGCACCGAGAAATCATGTCTGACGCGAAGACCGAGTCATCCGATCGTGCCCGGCTGTTGGCCAAGGCGGTGTCGAGATGGGACAACGAAGGTGGCGCGGGCGAAGGTGGTCGCGTCCATGAAGCGGCGAGCCCCCTGGAGACGGAGGCACCGCTGCTGACCAACGCCGAGCTCGTGCAGCTGCAGGTCCGGGTGATCGCGCTCGAGAACCTGGTGACCGTGCTGCTGTCGCAAGCCCCCGAGCATCAGCTGGAGCTGGCGCGTGACATGGCCGCGTACATCTCGCCCCGGCCCGGCTTCACGCCGCACCGCCTCACGATCCACGCAGCGGCACGGATGATCAATCTTGTCGACAGCGTCGCCCATCTGCGTGGGCTCCAGCTCGGCGCTCGAGGCGTCGATAAGCCTCAGGGTCTCGACCCATGACCGTTCGCACCCGCCGGCCTGTCTTCCTCAACCTGACGCAGATCGCAATGCCGGTCGGCGCGCTCACATCGATCGGCCACCGGATCAGCGGCGTCGTCCTGGCGGTGGCCGTGCCGGTGGCG
>JBDTCA010000274.1:0-11359 GCA_039923815.1 Caldimonas sp.
ACGCCGCCTCGCTGTTCGACCTTCCAGCAGGCGATCGGGGTCAGCGCTGGCGCACGCAACACCTCGCCGCTGCGCAGGCTGAAGCAGGCGTGGTGCCAGGGGCATCGCACGGTGTCTTCGACCAGCAGCCCATCGGCGAGCGGGGCGCCGTAGTGGGTGCAGATGGCACCGACGGCATGAATGACCTCGCCCTGCCGCACCAGGATCACGGGTTCGCCGTTCGCATGTCCGAGCAGCAGCTTACGGTCCTCGATGGACGTGAGCGGAACCCCACAAGCGAAATCCGCTCCGCTGAGTGACGCCTTTGCTTCTGTCATGACGTTTCCTTGGCAAGGCTTACCTTGCGCGCAAGGCAGTGTCGTCAATCTGCCGGCATCCGTCCGTGCGCGAGCGCACGGAGCAAAGCCGACCTCAGCGCACGATGTCGGTCACGTCATGCGTCCGGGGTCGGAGAAGCCCGCATCCGTGAGTCTCTGGTTCCGTGGCCGACCAACGCTTCAGTCGAGCTTCCACTTGTTGTCGACAACCTTGACGATCACGCGCGCACGTTGATCCAGCCCGAGGTGATCGTTCTTCGACATGTTCACGACGCCGTTCGACACCTTCAGGTCGCGCAACCCCTCGAGCGCGTCGCGCAGCGCCGCGCGAAATTCGCGGCTGCCAGGCTTGGCCTTCTTGAGCGCCACGGGGATCGCCTGGTTCAGCTCGAGCCATGCGTCCCACGTGTAGGAGCCGAACGCGGATACCGAGCCAGGCCCGTACGCGGCCTCGTAACGCTGCTTGTAGTCGAGCGCCGCAATCCGGGCCGGATGATTTGCAGGCAGCGAGGTTGCGACCATTACCGGACTCGTGGGCACGAACATGCCTTCGATGTCCTTGCCGCCGACCCGCAGGAAATCGTTGTTGGCGACGCCGTGGTTGAAGTAGACGCTGCCCTTGTAGCCGCGCTCGACGAGATTGCGCGCCGGCAGCACGGCGGGCGTGCCCGATGCGCCGATCACGACCATGTCCGGATTGGCCGCCATCAGCTTCAGCACCTGTGCAGTGACGCTGGTGTCGCGCGGTGCGTAGCGCTCACTGGCCACGATCCTGATCTTGCGGGCCTCCGCGAACTTCTCGAACTCGGCGTAGAAAGCTTCACCCAGCGCGTCGTTGAAGCCGATGTAGGCCATCGTCTTCATGCCGCGCTTCGCCGCGTGCTCGAGGATCGCGAGCACCATCATCGTGTCGGTTTGCGGCGTCTTGAACATCCAGGCCTTCTTGGCGCTCATCGGCTCGATGATCCGCGCCGACGAGGCGAGCGAGATCACGGGCGTCTCGTTCTCGGCGATCACGTCGATCATCGCCAGCGTGTTCGGCGTCGTCGTCGAGCCGATGATGGCGTCGACCTTGTTCTCGCTGATCAGCTTTCTGGTGTTGACCACGGCCGCGCTCGAGTCGCTGGCGTCATCGAGGACGATGTATTCGATCGACTGCCCGCCCACCGTCTTCGGCAGCAGCGCGATCGTGTTCTTCTCGGGGATGCCGAGCGAGCCGGCCGGGCCGGTCGTCGACAGCGTGACGCCGATCTTGATCTGGGCCTGGGCCGAGCCGGCCGAGGCCAGGACTGCGAGCCCGAGGGCGAGGCTGGAAAGTGCGAGCTTCATGACGTGGTCTCCTGTCGTTGTCGTATTGCGTTCAACCTTCGCGGGACGCCTTCTTGCGCTCGTGTTCCTTCAGGTGGCGCTTCCTGACACGGATCGACTTGGGCGTGATCTCGACGAGCTCGTCGTCGGCGATGAACTCCACCGCGTACTCGAGGGTGAGCTGGATCGGTGGCGTGATCTTGATCGCGTCTTCCTTGCCGGAAACGCGGAAGTTGGTGAGCTGCTTGCCACGCACCGCGTTGACGACGAGGTCGTTGTCGCGGCTATGGATGCCGATGATCATGCCTTCGTAAAGCGGGTCGCCGGCCTTGACGAACATGCGACCGCGATCATCGAGCTTGCCGAGCGAATAGGTCACCGCCTCGCCGTCGTCCTGGCTGATCAGCACGCCCTGCTTGCGGCCTTCGATCTCGCCCTTGTAGGCCTCGTAGCTGTCGAAGATGTTGCTGATGAGGCCGGTGCCGCGGGTCAGGTTGAGGAACTCGTTCTGGAAACCGATGAGACCGCGCGCCGGGATCTTGTATTCGAGACGAACCCGGCCCATGCCGTCCGGCTCCATGTTGACGAGCTCGGCCTTGCGTTCGCCAAGCGCCTGCATCACGGCACCCTGGTGCTGGTCTTCGACGTCGGCGGTGACCTGCTCGATCGGTTCGTGACGCTCGCCGTTGACTTCGTGAAAGACCACGCGCGGCTTCGAGACGGCGAGTTCGTAACCCTCGCGGCGCATGTTCTCGAGCAGGATCGTCAGGTGCAGTTCACCGCGGCCCATGACTTCGAAGATGCCGTCTTCGTCGGTGTCGCGCACTTTCAGGGCAACGTTCGACTGCAGCTCGCGGTCGAGCCGGTCGCGGAGTTGACGGCTGGTGATGAACTTGCCCTCGCGACCGGCCAGCGGCGAGTTGTTGACGCAGAAATTCATCGTCAGCGTCGGCTCGTCGACGATGAGCATGGGCAGCGGCTGCGGATCTTCGAGGCTGGTCAGCGTCACGCCCACGCCGACGCCCTCGATGCCGTTGATGAGCACGATGTCGCCGGGGCCCGCTTCGGTCGCCTGCTGGCGCTCGAGGCCCTCGAACTTCAGCACCTGGTTGACGCGCGCCTTGATCGGCGTCGAGTCGGGACCGGAATACAGCGCCACGTCCTGCATGGGCTTCAGCGTGCCCTGGTTGATTCGGCCGATGCCGATCCGGCCCACGTACGTCGAGTAATCGAGAGAGCAGATCTGGAGCTGCAGTGGCGCATCCGGCGAGCCTGCGTGCGCAGGCACGTGTTCGAGAATGGCGTCGAACAACGGCGACAGGTCGGTGCCCGTCTCGCCCTTGGCCAGCGTCGCCCAGCCGTTCAGGCCCGAAGCGAAGATGACCGGAAAGTCGAGCTGCTCCTCGGTCGCGCCGAGCTTGTCGAAGAGATCGAAGGTGGCGTTGATCACGTAGTCTTCGCGCGCTCCGGGGCGGTCGACCTTGTTGATGACGACGATCGGCTTCAGGCCGAGGGCGAGCGCCTTCTTGGTCACGAAGCGTGTCTGCGGCATCGGACCTTCGACGGCGTCGACCAGCAGCAGCACCGAGTCGACCATCGACAGCACGCGCTCGACCTCGCCGCCGAAGTCGGCGTGACCCGGCGTGTCGACGATGTTGACGTGCGTGCCCTTCCATTCGACGGCGCAGTTCTTGGCCAGTATGGTGATGCCGCGCTCCTTTTCGAGGTCGTTGGAATCCATGACCCGTTCGGTCACCTTTTCATTGGCGCGAAAGGTGCCGCTCTGGCGCAGCAGCTGGTCGACGAGCGTCGTCTTGCCGTGGTCGACGTGGGCGATGATGGCGACGTTTCTGATCTGGCGGGTCATGGCGAGAGGCTTTCAGTTTCCGGATGGGGGCAACGCGACGCGGCGATGGCTTCGACTTCTGAGGGGCTGAGCAGGCGGGTCGGTATGAGCTCGCCTCCAGTGACGTGGCCGGTGCCCAGAAACCCGGAGCCAGGCCCGTAGACGCGCACTGCAGCAGCGTCGTTCAGGCTGAGTCGGCGCCTGAGGCCGGAGAGAAACCGGCCGGCGTCGTTCGCCGAGAGAACGACCCGCGGCCAGGCGGCCACGAGCGTGTCGGGGGGCAGCAGCAAGGCGTCCAGCGACTCGACGTCGAGTCGTTCGAGGTCGTCTTGCCGCTGGGCACCGTCGACCGAGAGACCACCGCTGGCGGTCCGGCGCAGCGCGGCGAGATGGGCGCCGCAACCGAGCCGTTCGCCGATCGTTTCGGCAAGGGTGCGAACGTAGGTGCCCTTGCTGCAGGCGACGTCGATCGTCCAGCGAGCGCCCTCGCCTTCGACGACGGCGATCGAGTGGATGGTGACCGCGCGGGGCTCGCGTTCGACCTCGATGCCGGCGCGGGCGTAGTCGTACAGCGGCTTGCCCTCGTGCTTGAGCGCCGAGTGCATGGGCGGCATCTGCAGGATCGGGCCGACGAGGTCGTTGCAGGCCGCCTCGACCTGTGCACGGTCGATGTCGCCGCGAACGTCACGCGTGGCGACGACCGACCCTTCGCCGTCTCCCGTCGTCGTCGTGGTGCCGAGCTGCAACGTGGCAAGGTATCGCTTGTCCGCATCCAGGCTGATCTGCGCGAACTTCGTGGCCGCGCCGAAGCAGAGCGGCAGCAGGCCGGTAGCGAGCGGATCCAGCGTACCGGTGTGACCGGCCTTTTCGGCGCGAAACAGGCGTTTTGCTTTCTGAAGCGCATCGTTGCTGCTCAGGTCCAACGCCTTGTCGAGAAGGAGCACGCCATGAACCGGGCGACGCACGACACGCGGGCGGGTGATGAAAGCGGCACGGTCCATCGGGTCAGTCGTCGAGGGCTCGTGTCGAGTTCGCCTGCGCGATAAGCGCCGTCAGCTCGGCCGCACGCTCCGTCGTCCTGTCGAACTTGAAATGAAGCGTCGGCACGGTGTGGATCTGCAGTCGCTTGAACAGGCCGTTGCGAATGAATCCGGCAGCCTCGTTGAGCGCGATCTCGCACACCGCCGAATCGCCGACCAGCACCGAAAAGAAGATGGTCGCGTGGGCATAGTCGGGCGTGACTTCGACGGCGTGGACCGTGACCATGCCGATCCGCGGATCCTTGAGATCGCGAATCAGGTCAGAGACGTCGCGCTGGATCTGGTCGGCGACGCGAAAACTGCGGTTGGGAATGGCTCGTTTGTGTCGCATGTGTTTTTGTGGCCGGCCCCCAAACAAGAACCCCGCCGTCTTTTGGAGGGCGGGGTTCGATAGACACCGAGACCGCCTACAGCGTTCGGGCGATTTCCTTGACCTCGAAGAACTCGAGCTGGTCGCCTTCCTTGATGTCGTTGTAGTTCTTCAACTTGATGCCGCACTCGAAGCCGGTCGCAACTTCGCGCACGTCGTCCTTCATCCGGCGCACCGACTCGACCTCACCCGTATAGATCACCGTGCTGTCGCGCAGCAAACGGAAGCGGGCGCCCCGTCGGACGACGCCAGCCGTGACCATCGAACCGGCCACGGTACCGATCTTCGAGGCCACGAACACGGTGCGGATCTCGGCGGTGCCGATGGTTTCCTCGCGCTGCTCCGGAGGCAGCATGCCGGTCATCGCCGCCTTGATCTCGTCGACCGCGTCGTAGATGATGTTGTAGTAGCGGATGTCGACCGCGTTGTTCTCGGCCAGCTTCCTCGAGCCGGCATCGGCGCGTACGTTGAAGCCGATGATCACGGCCTTCGAAGCGATGGCGAGGTTGATGTCGCTCTCGCTGATCCCGCCCACCGCAGCGTGCACCACCTGCACCTTGACCTCGTCGGTCGATAGCTTGAGGAGCGACTGCGCCAACGCCTCTTGCGAGCCCTGCACGTCGGCCTTGATGATGAGCGGCAGCACCTGCTTGGCGCCCTGCCCCATCTGGTCCATCAGGTTCTCGAGGTTCGCAGCCTGGCGCTTGGCCAGCTTGACGTCGCGGTACTTGCCCTGACGGAAGGTGGCGATCTCGCGCGCCCGCCGTTCGTCACCGAGGACCATGAACTCGTCGCCGGCCTGCGGCACTTCGGTCAGTCCCTGGATTTCGACCGGAATCGACGGGCCGGCTTCCGTGACCGGCTTGCCGTTCTCGTCGAGCATGGCGCGGACGCGACCGAAGCTGGAGCCGGCGAGAACGACATCGCCGCGCTTGAGCGTGCCACTTTGCACCAGGACCGTGGCCACGGGGCCGCGGCCCTTGTCGAGCTGGGCCTCGATGACGATGCCCTTGGCCATCGCCTCCTTGGGCGCCCGAAGCTCGAGCACCTCGGCCTGCAGCAAAAGCTGCTCGAGCAAGGTGTCGATGCCTTGCCCGGTCTTCGCCGATACGCCCACGAAAGGTGAGTCGCCACCGAAGTCTTCCGGCACGACCTGCTCGGCGACAAGCTCCGATTTCAGACGCTCGATGTTGGCGTCGGGCTTGTCGATCTTGTTCATTGCCACCACGATCGGCACGCCCGCGGCCTTGGCGTGCGAGATCGCTTCCTTGGTCTGCGGCATCACGCCGTCGTCGGCAGCAACGACCAGGATCACGATGTCGGTCGCCTTGGCACCGCGTGCACGCATCGCCGTGAACGCGGCGTGGCCGGGGGTGTCGAGGAAGGTGATCATTCCACCCGGCGTCTCGACGTGGTACGCGCCGATGTGCTGGGTGATGCCCCCGGCCTCGCCGGCGGCGACACGACTGGTGCGGATGTAGTCGAGCAGCGAGGTCTTGCCATGGTCGACGTGACCCATGACCGTGACGACCGGTGCGCGCGGCAGCGACTCATGCTCCGAGTCGGCTTCGCTCTCCTCTTCGAGGAACGCGTCGGGGTCGTCGAGCTTGGCGGCCAGTGCGGTGTGGCCCATTTCCTCGACGACGATCATCGCCGTCTCCTGGTCGAGCTGCTGGTTGATGGTGACCATCTGCCCGAGCTTCATCAACTGCTTGATGACCTCGGATGCCTTGACCGAAATCTTGTGTGCCAGATCGGCCACCGAAATCGTTTCCGGAATGTGTACTTCCTGCGCCTGGAACTCTGCAGGGACCACGAACGAGCTCGGTGCGCCGTCGTTGCGGTCGCCGCGCCGGCCCGCGCGAGGAGCACGCCAGCCCGCTCGGCCGGCACCGGGTGCACCTCGAGGCGCTGCCTTGAGCGCGCGCTTCTTGGCCGCGTCGTCGGCCCAGCTCGAAGAGAGTTTCTCGGACTTGATCGATTTCTTGTCGCCAGGCTTGGCGACAGTGCCAGGAGCTGCCGCACCGGGTGTTCCTGCCTTCTTGTGGATCGTGCCCTTGATGGCTTCCTTCGCCGCCTCGGCCGGCTTGACCTCCTCCGGCTTCTTGGCGACGAGCACCCTCTTGGGTGCGTTCATCATGGTCCGGATGGCAGCGGCTTCGTCTTCGGCGGCCTTGCGGCGCTTGGCCAGATCGGCAGCGCGCTGCTTCTCCTCGTTCTCGACCGTGACGGCCTTGACGACGCGAAATGCCGGCTTTGCCGGCTCGGCAGGAACTGCCGGCACTTCAACTGGAACCTCGGCAGCGGCGGCGGCCGCGGCTGCAGCCGCCTTCTTCTCGGCCGGCGACTTCTTGCCGGCATTCATCACCGCAGCAGCAGCAATCGCGGCGGCCTCTGCGGCTGCACGTTCGGCTGCCACCTGGCGTGCGCTGGCTTCGGCGGCTTCCACCGCCTCGCGCTGCACGCGCTCCTGCTCTTCGCGCTGGCGCCGCTGGGCGGCCAGCTCTTCTTCCTGGACACGCAACTGCTCGGCTACGGCATGTGCCTCTTCCTCGCGGCGCCGCAACTCTTCCTCGCGCGCCTCGTCGCTCACCACGTCTTCCACGGGCCCTGAAGCTTCGTCGCGCTTGATGAAGGTGCGCTTCTTGCGAACCTCGACCTGGATCGTGCGCGCCTTGCCGCTTGAGTCGGCCTGCTTGATCTCGCTTGTCGACTTGCGTGTCAGCGTGATCTTCTTGCGCTCGGCGCTGTTCACGGTGCCGTGGGCGATACGCAGGTGATCGAGAAGCCGCGCCTTGTCGGTCTCGGTGACCGAGTCGTCAGTCGAGGCCTTGCTGACGCCAGCCGACTTCAGCTGCTCGAGCAATGCCGCCGGCGGGCGGTTGAGCTCGGCGGCGAGTTGGGCGACAGTAGTGGTGGCCATGTGTCTTGTTTATCCTTGCGTTGCAGTTTCTGGAGCCGCGGCGCTGGCGGCTGCGGCCTCGGCGGCGGCCGCATCTCTGGCTGCTGCTTCCTGAGCCGCCGCCTCGGCCGCGAACCAATGGGCCCGTGCCCGCATGATCATGTCGGTGGCCGCCTCGGCTTCGAGGCCGGTCATTTCGGTCAGCTCGTCGACGGCGAGGTCTGCCAGTTCGTCGCGGCTGTGCACGCCGCCCTTCTCGAGCTTTTCGATCAACTCGGGCGTCAGGCCGTCGAAGTCGTTAAGGTCCTGTGACACTTCGCCCGACTGTTCTTCGCGGGCGATATCCATCGTCAGCAAGGCGTCCTTGGCTCGCGTGCGCAACTCGTTCACCGTGTCTTCGTCGAAGCTGGCGATCTCGAGCATCTCCTGCATCGGCACATAGGCCACTTCCTCGAGACTCGAGAAGCCTTCGGCAATGAGGATGTCGGCCACCTCGACGTCGACGTCGAGCTTGTCGACGAAGAGCTTCCTGACCGAATTCGATTCCTCGGCCTGCTTCGAGGCCGATTCCTCGGCCGACATGATGTTGATGCGCCAGCCGGTCATCTCGGAGGCGAGTCGCACGTTCTGGCCGCCGCGACCGATGGCGATGGCGAGGTTTTCTTCGTCCACGACGACGTCCATCGCGTGGCGCTCCTCGTCGACCACGATCGAATGGACGTTGGCTGGCGCCAGCGCACCGATCACGAACTGCGCGGGATCTTCCGACCAGAGCACGATGTCGACGCGTTCACCAGCGAGCTCGTTGGTGACGGCATTGACTCGCGATCCACGAACGCCGACACAGGTGCCGATCGGGTCGACACGCTTGTCGTGCGACTTCACGGCGATCTTGGCGCGCGAGCCCGGGTCGCGGGCGCACGACTTGATCTCGAGCAGCTTCTGCTCGATCTCCGGCACCTCCTGTGCGAACAGCTCCATCATGAAACCGGGCGAGCTGCGCGAGAGGATGATCTGCGGACCGCGCAGCGTGGGATCAATCTCGGCGATGTAGGCGCGAACGCGGTCTCCGGTGCGAAGGTTTTCCTTCGGGATCATTTCGGACCGACGCAGGCGCCCTTCGATGCGGCCCGACTCGACGATCACGTCGCCCTTGTCCAGGCGCTTGACGGTGCCCACGAAGATCTTTTCGCCACGCGACAGAAAGTCGGTCAGCAGCTGCTCGCGCTCGGCATCCCGGATCTTCTGCAGGATGACCTGCTTGGCCGCCTGCGCGCCGATGCGGCCGATCGAGACCGACTCGACCTGCTCCTCGATGTAGTCGTCCACCTCGATGTCGGCAATCTGCTCGACGGCCTCGAAGTGCAGCACTTCCGAGTCGGGGAGTTGCAACCCCGCTTCGTTCGGCACCACGTGCCAGCGGCGGAAGGTCTCGTACTCACCAGTCTCACGGTCGACCGACACGCGCATGTCGACCTCGCCGCCGTGCAGCTTCTTGGAGGCCGAAGCCAACGCAGCCTCAACGGCCTGAAACACGATCTCGAGGTCGACGCTCTTCTCGCGCGAGATCGCGTCCACCAGCATCAACAGTTCACGGTTCATTGGATCCGACCTCCGTCCATCTCTTCATTCGCTTGCGGCGCGAACCGGCGCCCCTTGAAATCGATCACCGGAACGAGCCGCGCTTCGCGCACCTCGTCGAGGGAAAAGTCGAGCACCTTCACTTCGTCGCTCTTGCCGTCGTCCACCACGACGCCGGCTGCCGACGCGCGTGCCTGCGCTGACCGGCTCGCCGCGTGCTTCTTGGCAGCCGCCACGGCGGCACTCGGCGCCAGCACGATGCGCCAACCATCGCCGTTGGCCAGAAGCTCGCCGCGAAAACGCTTGCGGCCCTTGAAGGGCATCTTCAGGCTCACCTCGACGTCGTGACCCACGAAGCGCGTGAAATCGGCAGCGCTTTTGAGCAGCCGATCGAGGCCCGGTGAAGACACTTCGAGTCGGTCATAAGCAGTGCCATCGACCTCCAGCACGTGTTGCAGCTGACGAGTCACCTTCTCGCAGTCATCGACGTGGATGAAGCGCTCGGGGCCCGACGACGCCGGATGGTCGATGGTGATCCGCAACAGGCCGCCAGCCGCCCGCTCGATCTCCACCAGGTCATATCCCAGCCCGCGAACAGTGCTTTCGATTACGGCGTGCTGGCTCATGACGACTACAAGTGGGGCCTGAAGCTGCGGTAGAAAGTGAAGGTTCAAAAACGATCAGCCAAAAAAAAGTGGGCCGGAAGATCCGCCCACTTGACGCTATCTGGGAAAACCAGGATTGTAGCAATTCGCTTGCTCATCGGCAAGCCTGACCGGGTCCGTGCAGCCTCGGCGCGGCCAGGTGCCATGCCAGAATCCGCCGCCTTTCATTCGCTCCGGAGCCCCCGATGGGATTTCTCGCCGGCAAACGTTTCCTGGTCACAGGCGTTCTTTCCAACCGCTCCATCGCCTATGGCATTGCCCGGGCCTGCCGACGCGAAGGCGCCGATCTCGCCTTCAGCTATCAGGGTGAACGTTTCCGTGACCGCGTTGCCGGTTTTGCTGCCGAGTTCGACTCGCGCCTGATCTTCGACTGCGATGTCGCCGACGACGCCCAGATCGATGCCATGTTCGCCGCTCTCGCGCAGACATGGCCGACCTTCGACGGCTTCGTGCATTCGATCGGCTTTGCACCGAAGGAAGCGATCGCAGGCGACTTCCTGGAAGGCTTGTCGCGCGAGTCGTTCCGTATCGCCCACGACATCTCCAGCTACAGCTTTCCAGCGCTCGCCAAGGCCGCAGCTCCGCTCCTGAGTCCGACGGCCGCCTTGTTGACGATGACTTATCTCGGCGCGCTTCGCAGCGTTCCGAACTACAACACGATGGGACTCGCGAAGGCGTCGCTGGAGGCTTCTGTGCGTTACCTTGCCAGCAGTCTCGGACCGCGCGGCATTCGCGTCAACGCCATCTCGGCCGGGCCGATCAAGACGCTGGCGGCGTCGGGCATCAAGGGGTTCGGCAAGATCCTGGATGTCGTCGAGCAGAACGCGCCGCTGCGCCGCAACGTCACGATCGACGACGTCGGCAACGTTGCCGCGTTCCTGATGTCGGACCTCGCTGCCGGCGTTACCTCGGAGATCACCTACGTCGACGCTGGCTACAGCCACGCGATGGGCGGGGTGGCCTGACGGCCGACCGAGCCGCCCTCCGCGAGGGAGGGCCCCGCGTTACCTCACGCAGTCGACGAAGTACTTGCCGTCTTCGATGCCGACGCCTTGAAGCTCCGTGACCGACATGAGGCCGTGGACATCCGTATCGAAACCCGGAAACGCCTTGTTGAAGGAGCGCGTGAAGCGCAGATAGTCGACGATCCGCTTGTTGAACTTCTCGCCCGGGATCAGCAGCGGAATGCCGGGCGGGTACGGCGTCAACAGCGTCGTCGAGACGCGGCCCTCCAGACGATCGATCTCGACGCGTTCGGTCTTGCCGTGCGCGATGCAGGCGAAGGCGTCGCTCGGTTTCATCTCGGGCTGGATGTCGGAGGTGTACATCT
>JBDTCA010000275.1:0-10501 GCA_039923815.1 Caldimonas sp.
GTGGGCGGCCTGCTAGCGATGCTGATACGCGCGGAACTGATGCAGCCCGGGTTGCAGCTGTTCAACCCCGAGGTGTTCAACCAGCTCACCACCGTGCACGGCCTGATCATGATTTTCGGCGCCATCATGCCGGCGTTCGTGGGCTTTGCGAACTGGATGATTCCATTGCAGGTGGGCGCGGCCGACATGGCTTTCGCGCGCATGAACAACTTCAGCTTCTGGCTGCTGATTCCGGCCGCGCTGATGCTGGTCGGCTCGTTCTTCATGCCGGGCGGCGCACCCGCCGCGGGCTGGACGCTGTACGCGCCGCTGACGCTGCAAATGGGCCCCTCGATGGATGCCGGCATCTTCGCGATGCACATCATGGGTGCCTCGTCGATCATGGGATCGATCAACATCATCGTCACCATTCTGAACATGCGCGCTCCCGGCATGTCGCTGATGAAGATGCCCATGTTCTGCTGGACCTGGCTGATTACCGCCTACCTGCTGATCGCAGTGATGCCGGTGCTGGCAGGTGCCATCACGATGACACTCACCGACCGTCATTTCGGCACCAGCTTCTTCAATCCTGCCGGCGGCGGCGACCCGGTGATGTACCAGCACATTTTCTGGTTCTTCGGCCACCCCGAGGTCTACATCATGATCTTGCCGGCCTTCGGCATCATCAGCGCCATCATCCCGGCGTTCGCCAGGAAGCGCCTGTTCGGCTACACGTCGATGGTCTACGCCACGGCGTCGATCGCGATCCTGTCGTTCATCGTCTGGGCGCACCACATGTTCACCCAGGGCATGCCGGTCACCGGCCAGCTCTTCTTCATGTACGCGACGATGCTGATCGCGGTGCCGACCGGCGTGAAGGTGTTCAACTGGATCGCGACGATGTGGCGCGGCTCGATGACGTTCGAGACGCCCATGCTCTGGGCCGTCGGCTTCATCTTCGTGTTCACGATGGGCGGCTTCACCGGCCTCATCCTGGCGATGGCGCCGATCGACATCCAGATCCACGACACGTACTACGTCGTCGCCCACTTCCACTACGTGCTGGTGGCCGGCTCGCTCTATGCGATGTTCGGTGGCTACTACTACTGGAGTCCGAAGTGGACGGGCGTGATGTACAGCGAGACGCGCGGCAAGATCCACTTCTGGACCTCGCTGATCTTCTTCAACGTCACCTTCTTCCCGATGCACTTCCTCGGCCTCGCGGGCATGCCACGCCGGTACGCTGACTATCCGATGCAGTTCACCGACTTCAACATGATCGCGTCGATCGGTGCCTTCGGCTTCGGGCTGTCGCAGGTGTACTTCCTGCTGTTCGTCGTCATCCCGGCGATGCGCGGCAAGGGCGCGCCGGCGCCTCAGCAGCCTTGGGAAGGCGCCGAGGGTCTCGAGTGGGAAGTGCCTTCACCGGCGCCTTTCCATACCTTCGAGACGCCACCGATGCTGAACAACGCCGGGACCAAGATCGTCGGCGCCAAGGTGCCGCCGCACATCGACCCGTCGAGCGTCGGCATTCCGGCCTGATCTCACAGCTGGATCCCGCGACCGAGATGGCGACCGAGCAACAGAAGAAGGCGAACCGACGGCTGGCGCTGATCCTGGCGTCGATCGCGCTTGTCTTTTTCATCGGCTTCGTCGCCAAGAACGCGCTGTTCAACGGTTGAGTCGATGTTGAATTCCGTTGCTCGCGCCCGCGCTCTCGTCGCCGACAACCGGCGGATGGTCGGCAAGCTCGTCGTCGTCACGGCGCTGATGTTCGCGTTCGGCTACGCGCTGGTGCCGATCTACCGCACGATCTGCGACGCGCTCGGCGTCAACGTGTTGTCGCGCTCGGAGTTGCAGGCGCAGGGTGGCACGGTGACGCGTGACTCGGTTAACACGCAAGTCGACACCAGCCGCACGATCACCGTCGAGTTCGATGCCAATGCCCGTGGCCCTTGGGATTTCAAGCCGGCGCAGGCCTCCATCGACGTTCACCCCGGCCAGATCGCGACGGTGATGTACGAATTCCGCAATCGGCAGAACCGGACGATGGCTGCGCAGGCGATCCCGAGCTACGCGCCGAATGTGGCGATGTCGCACTTCAAGAAGATCGAGTGCTTCTGCTTCACCGAGCATTTGCTGAAGCCGGGCGAGTCGAAGCAGTGGCCTGTCGTGTTCGTGATCGATTCGAAGCTGCCGAAAGACGTTCGTACGATCACGCTGTCGTATACGTTTTTCGAGGTCGGCGGCAAGGTCCCTGCCGAGCCCTCGGGGTCAGCGCGTGCCGAACCGCCCGCCGGGCTGGCGAGGCCGTCATGAGCGCCCCCGTCGACGGCGGCCTGCGCACCGCGGTTCGCCGCAAGGCGTCGCCATGGCGCACGCTGCAGGCGGTGGCGTGGTCGTTCTTCGGCGTGCGCAAGGGACGCGACCTCGAGCGCGACGCCGTCGAGCTCAATCCGCTGCATGTCGTCGTGGCCGGCGTGATCGCCGCGGCGCTTTTCGTGGCCGCGCTCATCGCGCTCGTCAGCTGGGTCATCGCCAGCGGTGTCGCTGCCTGATGACGAGCCCAGCATCCATCCATCGAATTCAGAAATTGGCAGGAGATCTTTCATGTCGGCAGTGACGCACACGGGCGTGCAGCCCTATTACTTCGTGCCGGCGCCGTCCCGGTACCCGGCGATGCTGGCCTTCGGACTGCTGCTGGTGATCTTCGGCGCCAGTCAGTGGATCAATGGCGCGGGCTGGGCGGCTTGGGTGCTGCTCGCGGGCTTCGTGCTCTGGGCCTTCGTCCTGCAGCAGTGGTTCCGGCAGTCGATCGCCGAGAGCGAAAGCGGCCTGTACGGCTCGCGCATCGACGTGTCGTTCCGCTGGAGCATGAGCTGGTTCATCTTCTCCGAGGTGATGTTCTTCAGCGCCTTCTTCGGTGCGTTGTACTGGGCCCGGGTCCATGCGCTGCCGAGCCTCGGCGACATCGAGAACGCGCTGCTGTGGCCCGATTTCCGCTCGGTCTGGCCGAGCTCGGCGCCTGGCGGCGGCTTCACGGGATCGCCGGCCAACATCGTCGAGCCTTTCGCGACGATGGGCCCTTGGCCGATTCCCACCATCAACACCGCGATCCTGCTCACCTCCGGCATCACGGTGACCATCGCCCACCATGCCCTCATCGCTGGCCATCGTGCCCGTGCCGTCGTCTTCATGTGGGCCACGGTGCTGCTCGGGATCACGTTCCTCGGTTTCCAGGCCTACGAGTATTCGCATGCCTATAGCGAGCTGAACCTGAAGCTCACCTCGGGCGCCTACGGCTCGACGTTCTTCATGCTCACCGGCTTCCACGGGTTCCACGTGTTCGTCGGCATGCTGATGCTGCTGTTCATCACCATCCGGATCATGAAGGGACACTTCACCCCGGAGCGCCACTTCGGTTTCGAGGGCGCGGCGTGGTACTGGCACTTTGTCGACGTCGTCTGGCTCGGCCTCTACATCGTCGTCTACTGGCTGTGACCCGTGACGGCCGGCCTCAGCGGGACAGGGGCACGCCGGTGGGGTGGATCCAGCCCATTCGCCAGGCGACGATGATGCTGATGAACAGCACCACCGACACGGCGATTCGAAGCGCGAGGGCGCGCATCATGTCGCCGCCCTTGGAGCCCTCGCTGCCGCCGCCGCGGATCATGTAGACGCCGGCAAAGGCGAGTGCGCCGAAGATGGCTGCGAACGCCAGACCGACGAGAAAAATCTTCATGGCCGATTATCGGCGCGGCCTCGTGCCGCTGATCGCAACTGTCGTCGGAACCCTTCTCGCCGCACGGCTCGGCTTCTGGCAGCTCGATCGCGCCGCCCAGAAGGTGGCACTGCAAACGGCGCTCGAGTCGCGCTCGCGGCTGCCAGCACTCGCGGCTGGCGCGCTGGCCCGCACCGCGGCCGCCGCCGAGCCTCAGCACTATCGCCTCGCCGTCGTCTCAGGCCGCTGGATCGCCGAGCGAACGCTGTTTCTCGATAACCGGCAGATGGATGGCAGGGCAGGCTTTTTCGTCGTCACGCCGCTGCAGATCCAAGGAACTTCCGAAGCTGTTCTGGTCGAGCGAGGCTGGGTCGCACGCAATTTCAATGATCGCGCCGCGCTGCCGCCAGTCGCGACGCCGGCAGGCACCGTCACCGTGGCCGGCCGCGTCACCCCACCGCCGTCGCGGCTCTTCGAGTTTGCCGGCGCTGCGAGCGGGCCGATCCGGCAAAATCTGGACATCCCCGCTTACGCCCGTGAAACGGGTTTGACGCTGCTGCCGCTTTCCATCCTTCAGCTCGACTCGTCTGGCGCAGGCGCCACGTCGAGCCCGGGTCGCAGCGCCGATGGCCTCGCTCGTCATTGGCCTGCCCCGGCCATCGACGTGCAGAAGCACTACGGTTACGCGGCTCAATGGTTCGCCATTGCCGTGGGCATCGCCTTCCTCTATGTCTGGCATCGAATCATCCGCCCCCGCGCCCGACGCGCCTGAGCCTTCGCCGCTGGTCAGCTTCAGCGTTCATTCGCTGCCGTTGCCGGCAGGCGCCGAAGTCGCGCGTCGCACCGCGCGCGGGCGCCGCTTCATGTTGGCCGTGCTGCTCGTCTGCGCTGCGCCCGTCGTCGCGTCGTACCTCACCTATTTCGTCATCAAGCCGCAGGCGCGCACGAACTACAGCGACCTAATCTCGCCTCCGCGACCGATGCCCGCGGCATTGCCCCTGACCGATCTCCGTGGCCGTGCCGTCGCGCCGCTGTCGCTGCAGGGCCAGTGGTTGCTCGTGGTCGTCGCCGGTGGCGCCTGCGACAAGCGGTGCGAACGTCATCTCTGGCTGCAACGCCAGCTTCATGAAACGCTCGGTCGCGAAAAGGAACGCGTCGACAAGATCTGGTTCGTCGACGACGGCGTGCCTCCTGCACGGGCGACGCTGGAAGCCATCGGCGGCGGCGCGGCGGCGTCGTCGGCCGCGGCCGTCGGCCTGGCGGGAGCACAGGTCCTGACGGTGCCGCGCGCCGCGCTCGCGCGCTGGCTCGAACCCCTGGCTCCCGCCACGCTCGAAGATCACCTCTACATCGTCGATCCGAGTGGCGATTGGATGATGCGGGCCCCGGCCGACGCCGATCCCGTCAAGCTCAAGCGCGACGTCGAGAAGCTCCTGCGTGCATCGGCGGGCTGGGACCGTCCGGGGCGATGAGCGTTGCGGCCTACGACCTTTCGCCGCTGCTCGGCGTCGTCGGCGTCGGCCTGCTTGTCGCGATCGTTCCCTTCACCTGGTTTCGACTGCGCCAGCGCGGCGCAACCCCCGCCGCCCGGCTTCGGGCGCTGACTCTGCTCACTCTCTTCCTGTGTTTCGATCTCGTCATGCTCGGGGCCTACACGCGGCTCAGCGACTCCGGCCTCGGCTGCCCGGACTGGCCGGGCTGCTACGGCCACGCCAGCCCGGTCGGCGCGCATTCCGCCATCACCGAGGCACAGGCGTCGGCGCCGCTGGGGCCGGTCACGCACGAGAAGGCGTGGGTGGAGATGGCCCATCGCTACTCGGCGACAGCGATCGGCTTGTTGATCGCCACCCTGGCGGTCTTGTCGATCGTCGCCAATCGCCGCGGCAAGGTGCGGGTGTCGCCGTGGTGGCCGGTGGCGACGCTCGCCTGGATCTGCGTGCAGGGCGCATTCGGCGCTCTCACGGTCACCATGAATCTCTATCCGGCAATCGTCGTCATGCATCTGCTGGGCGGCATGGTCCTGCTGGCGCTGCTGGCGCTGCAGTTCGAGCGTTACGAGCCGCGGGCCCTGCTGCTGTCACCGCCGTTGCGTGCCGGCCTGGTCATCGTCGCCCTGTTGGCTGCCATGCAGATCGCACTCGGCGGCTGGGTCAGCACCAACTACGCCGTACTCGCGTGTCGCGAGTTCCCGACCTGCCAGGGCGTGTGGTGGCCTGACAGCGACTTCGCGAGCGGCTTCGTGCTGCGTCGACCGCTTGGCATGGACGGTTCGGGCGGTGCCCTGCCGTACCAGGCGCTGACGGCGATCCACATGGCGCATCGCGTCGGTGCCCTGCTTGTGTTGCCGGCACTGGCGCTGTTGGCTTGGCGTCTGTTCGTTCGCGGTCGCGACGCGATGCCGTGGGCGGCCGCACTCGCGGCCATCGTGCTGTGGCAGGCCGCCAGCGGCTTGGGCAACCTGCTGCTCGGCTGGCCGCTGATCGCGGCAGTCGCCCACACGGCCGGCAGCGCCGCGCTCGTCGTCGTCATGACCCTTCTGCTCGCCCGCGCTCGCTCCACGCGGCCTGAGGCGGACGCGCGATGGCCGGCGCGCGCGGGCGCGGCAACTTCATAGAATCAAGGACCATGTCGGAAGCGATCGTTCAGACCGGCCCGAGCAGCGTGTCGCTGCCGTCCCGGCTGCGTCAGTTCTATGCCCTGACGAAGCCGCGCGTCGTTCAGCTGATCGTGTTCTGTGCCGTCATCGGCATGCTGCTGGCCGCTCCGGGCCTGCCGCCGCTGGGGCTCGTCGCCGGTGCCACGGTCGGTATCTGGCTGGTCGCTGCCGCTGCGGCTGCTTTCAACTGCCTGGTCGAGCAGCGCATCGATTCGCGCATGGCGCGCACGTCGTGGCGGCCCACCGCCACCGGCGAACTGACGAGCCGGCAAGCGCTGCTGTTCTCGGCCGTGCTGTGCACGATCGGCAGCACCGTCCTCTGGTTCAGCGTCAACGCCCTGACGATGTGGCTGACACTGGCCACGTTCATCGGCTACGCCGTCGTCTACACGGTGCTGCTGAAGCCGCTGACCCCGCAGAACATCGTCATCGGCGGCGCCTCGGGCGCAATGCCGCCGGTGCTCGGCTGGGCCGCAATCCGCGGCGACGTCGGCCCCGAGGCGCTGATCCTGTGCCTGATCATCTTCCTGTGGACGCCGCCGCACTTCTGGGCACTGGCGCTCTATCGCGCCGAGGACTATCGCCGTGCCGGCCTGCCGATGCTGCCGGTGACCCATGGCTCGGAGTTCACTCGCCTGCATGTCCTTCTCTACACGCTGGTGCTCTTCGCCGCGACGTTGCTGCCCTTCATCGAAGGCATGAGCGGGCCAATCTACCTGGCCGCCGCGCTCGTGCTCGGAGCCATGTTCACGGGCTACGCCTGGAGGCTCTGGCGCCAATACTCCGACGCGCTCGCGCGACGCACGTTCCGCTTTTCCATCGTCCATCTGTCACTGCTGTTCGCGGCCCTGCTGGTCGACCACTACCTCTGGCCACTGCTATGACACCGACCCGCCGCAGTTTGTTGACATGCGTGGCGCTCGTGCCCTGGCTCGCCGCCTGCGACAAGCTGGCCAGCCTCGGCGCGCAGCCGACCTTTCATTCCACCGACATCACCGGCGCCACCTTCGCGCGCCACCTGGAATTGCCCGACATCTCGGGCAAGCAGCGCTCGCTCGCCGACTGGAAAGGCAAGGTCACGGTCGTCTTTTTCGGCTACACGCAATGCCCCGACGTGTGCCCGACGACGATGGCCGAGCTGGCGCAGATCAGGAAGTCGCTCGGCGCCGACGGTGATCGCCTGCAAACGGTCTTCGTGACCATCGACCCGGAGCGCGACACGCCCGAGGTGCTGGCGGCCTACGTCGCCAACTTCGGTCCTGGCGTGGTTGCGTTGCGCGGCACTGCCGAGCAGACGGCGGCCGCGGCCAAGGAATTCAAGGTCTTCTTCGCGAAGTCGCCCGGCAAGACGCCCGGCAGCTACACGATGGACCACTCGGCGGCATCGTTCGTGTTCGACACCAACGGCAAGCCCCGCCTGTACGTGCCGTACGGCGGCGATGCCAAGGCATTCGCCGCCGACATCAAGCAGCTCGCCGCAGCCGCCTGAATCGAAACCGGCCCCGCAGGGCCGGTTCTCGAGGTCTGAAACGGTTCAGGCCGCGTGCGCCAGGGCCTTGCGCATCTTCTTCATCGCGGCCACCTCGATCTGGCGAATGCGCTCGGCACTGACGCCGTACTCACCGGCCAGGTCGTGCAGCGTCATGCCACCCGAGCTGTCGTCGTTGACCTTCAACCAGCGCTCCTCGACGATCCGGCGGCTCCGGGCATCGAGGGCGTCGAGCGCCAGGGCGATGCCGTCGCCGGCGAGCCAGTCGCGGCTCCTGGCTTCCATCACCCGCGTCGGCTCGGCAGCGTCGTCGGCCAGGTAGGCGATGGGCGCGTAGCTCTCCTCGCCGTCGTCGTTCTGCGGCTCGAGGGCGACGTCGCCACCCGACAGACGGGTTTCCATCTCCAGCACCTCCTCACGCTTGACGTTCAGCGTTTTCGCAAGTGTGTCGACTTCGCTCTGCGTGAGGGTGCTGCGGTGGGTGTCGAGAACGCCGGCGTCGTCCTTCATGCTCTGCTTCATCGAGCGGAGGTTGAAGAACAGCTTGCGCTGCGCCTTGGTGGTCGCGACCTTGACCATCCGCCAGTTCTTCAGGATGTACTCGTGGATTTCGGCCTTGATCCAGTGCATGGCGTAGCTCACCAGCCGCACGCCGTGGTCCGGATCGAAGCGCTTGACCGCCTTCATCAAGCCGACGTTGCCCTCCTGGATCAGGTCGCCATGGGGCAACCCGTAGCCGAGGTACTTGCGGGCGATCGAAACGACGAGGCGAAGGTGCGACACCACCAGGCGCCCGGCGGCGTCGAGGTCGCCGCTGTCGCGCAGTTTCCGGGCGAACTCGGTCTCCTCTTCCGGAGTCAGAAGGGGGACGCGGTTGATCGCGGTGATATAGGCGTCAAGGTTGCCCAGCGAAGGGACGACGGCCCACGGATCGCGGACCGCAACAGCGTTGGCGGCGGAGATGTTCATAGTGGTATCTGACACCGGTAATCCCTTTCGGTTCCGCAAATATTAGCACTCGGTACTTGAGAGTGCCAAGACTGGCGCAATGACGGCGATGCGTGTTGGCTATGTCGCGATGGATGGTGGCAAGTGCGGCTCCCGCGCCCACTGACGCCCGTCAATTGAAGCCGGTGTCCATCCGGTCGAGCAGATCGTCGACAGCAGCAAGGAGCTCGGTCACGTTCACCGGTTTGGTCAGGTAGCGCAGGGCGCCGGCGTCGAGCGCGGAGTCGATCTGCTGGGCCGTGGCATCGGCTGAAATCGCAATGACCGGGACGGCCGACGTCGCCGGGTCGGCCTTGAAATGACGCAACAGCTCGAGGCCGCTGATGTCCGGCAAGTGCATGTCGAGCAGGATCAGGTGCGGCAAGTTGGCACGCACGGCCGCCAGTCCGTCGAGGCCGGCGATCGAAACCTCCAGCAGCACCTGCGGTCGCTGCGCCAGGATGCCGCGCATGACCTCGACATTGGTCTCGTTGTCCTCCACGTAGCGGACGATGCGGCGGTGGTAGTCGGAGGGCATCGACCCGAACTCGTCGAGATCGGAGCGCACGGTGTCGGGATCGATGGCCTTCGGGATACGCAGGATGAAGGACGAGCCTTCGCCGGGCACGCTCTTGACCCGGATCGAGCCGCCCATCAGTTCCGCGAGCCGCCGGCTGATGACCAGGCCGATGCCGGTGCCCTGTACCGCCGGCGACGTGCGCTCGCGGCCGAGCCGGTTGAAAGGCCGGAACAGCTGGTCCATCTGCTCGACCGTCATGCCCAGGCCGGTGTCGGTGACCGAGATCTCGACGAGCTCGGCTCCTGCCAGCCGCGTCGCGACATGGACGCGACCGTCGTCGCTGTTGTACTTGACGGCGTTGCTGAGCAGATTGGTGAGGATCTGCTTGACGCGCGTGGCGTCGCCCATCACCGCCGACGTGCCCGGCGCGAGCTCCTCGCTGATGCGGATGCCCCGCCTCGCCGCGTCGGCCGTGACCAAGGCGATCGATGCCTTGACCAGCTCGGGCAGGTCGAGCGTCGTCGTCTGCAGCCGCAGGTTGTCCGACTCGATGCGCGACAGATCGAGCACGTCGTTGATCATGTCGAGCAGGTGCCAGCCGGCCTGCTGGATCTGCGCGACCCACGGCCGCTGGGCCGGTGCCAGTGGATGGCGGCTGTCGATCTCGAGCAGCTGCGCGAAGCCGAGCATGGCGTTGAGGGGCGTGCGCAGCTCGTGGCTCATGCGCGACAGGAACTCGCTCTTGGCCCGGTTCGACGCCTCCGCGTTCTCCCGCGCGTGCTCGGCCTCGGCGAGGCGAAGCGGCTCCGTGATGTCCTCGACGACGCCGACGATGCGCCATGGCTCGTTGGCGGCGTCGCGAAGCAACGAGACCGAGGCCCGCGCCGAGACGGTGCCACCGGCCTGGGTCAGGAAGCGCTTGTCGAGCCGATACATCGGGATCGTGCCGGCGACGAGCTGAGCCGTGAGGCCGGCCTCTTCGGCGCGGTCGTCGGGATGAGTCAAGGCCTGGGCGGCGAGCGCTGCCAGCTCCGGCTCGCCGTAGCCCATGAGCTCGCAGAAGCGCGGATTGGCCTGGATGATCCGGCCGGCCACGTCGGTGTAGACGATACCGATCGGCACGTTGTCGAGGATGTTGCGAAAGCG
>JBDTCA010000276.1:0-3747 GCA_039923815.1 Caldimonas sp.
TGTTGCAGCCGCAGGTGCACTTCGCCACGTCGGCCTCTATGCCTATCGGGCCGCGTTCCTGCGCCGCTTTCCGGACCTCGCTCGCAGCCCGCTCGAAGACATCGAACGACTCGAACAACTGCGCGTCATCTGGCATGGCGAGCGCATCGCCGTGCACGTCGGCGTCGCGAATGCGGGCATCGGCATCGACACGCCGGAAGATCTCGCTCGTGCCCGGCAACTGTTCGAGTCGAACGGCGGTTCGGGTTTTGCCTGAGCCGTCCGCGGGCGCTCGCCGACATGCGCCGCCTATCATTCCGCCTCGCTCGCCAACACGAACACATTCCACGCCATGAGACTCATTCTGTTGGGAGCCCCCGGGGCTGGAAAGGGAACGCAGGCCACGTTTCTGTGCAAGCGCTTCGGCATCCCCCAAATCTCCACCGGAGACATGCTCCGCGCCGCGGTCAAAGCGGGTACGCCGCTGGGCCTCGCGGCGAAGAAGGTGATGGATTCGGGTTCGCTTGTCGGCGATGAAATCATCATTGGCCTGGTTCGGGAGCGCATAGCCCAGCCCGACTGCGCCACCGGTTTCCTGTTCGACGGTTTTCCGCGCACCATCGTGCAGGCCGACGCCTTGAAGGCCGCCGGCGTCAAGCTCGACTACGTGCTCGAGATCGACGTGCCGGACGAAGCGATCGTGGAACGCATGAGCGGCCGGCGGGTTCACGTCGCGTCTGGGCGCACTTACCACCTCCGCTTCAATCCGCCGAAGGTCGAAGGGCGCGACGACGAGACTGGCGACGCGTTGATTCAGCGCGCCGACGACCTCGAGGAAACCGTTACCAAGCGGCTTGCCGTCTACGCCGCGCAAACGCGGCCACTCGTCGAGTACTACGCGCGCTGGGCCGAGTCGGGCGACGCGCTCGCGCCGGCATACCGCAAGATCAGCGGGACTGGCAGCGTCGACGAGATCACGTCGCGCGCGCTCGCGGCCCTGGCCTGAAGGCACCAAACCATGGACATCTCGGGCAAGTCATTCATCGTCACCGGCGGCGCTTCGGGACTCGGCGAAGGCGCGGCACGCATGCTCGCCGCACACGGTGGCAAGGTCGTTATCGCCGATCTGCAGGTCGAACGCGGAGAAGCCGTTGCCGGAGAGATCAACGGGCGCTACGTCAAGTGCGATGTCAGCCAGGAAGCCGATGGCCAGCGGGTCGTGGCCGAGGCGATCAGATTCGGCAAGCTGGTCGGCCTCGTGAACTGCGCAGGCATCGGTCCGGCCGCGCGAACGGTGGGCAAGGAGGGGCCGCACTCGCTGGCCCTGTTCACCAAGGTCGTCACCGTCAATCTGATCGGCAGCTTCAACATGATTCGCCTTGCCGCGGAGGCAATGGGGAAGAACGAGCCGGAGGCCACCGGCGAGCGCGGGGTACTGATTTCAACCGCCAGCGTGGCTGCCTACGACGGTCAGATCGGGCAAGCCGCCTACGCGGCGTCGAAGGGCGGAATCGTCGGCATGACCTTGCCGATCGCCCGCGACTTGTCGCGCATGGGTATCCGGAACATGACGATCGCACCGGGCATCTTCGGCACGCCGATGCTGTTCGGCATGCCGGACGAGGTGCAACAAGCGCTTGCCGCCAGCGTGCCTTTCCCGAGTCGCCTGGGCACACCGGCCGATTACGCCAAGCTCGTGCACCAGATCATCGTGAACGACATGCTCAACGGCGAGGTCATCCGGATCGACGGTGCCATCCGGCTGACCCCGAAGTAGTTCGGCTCAGCCCTTGCGACGGGCGTAGAGCGCCCAGAGTCGGGCCAGATCGGCTGTGCCATCGGCGCCCTGGACGGTCTTGAGTGTGGCTAGCGCCTTCGCCTTGTCGCCTGACAGGAGTTGGCCGATGCCCAGATGCAGCTTGGCGTCCTCCGCGCGTTTGAGCCCGCCCTTGGCGATGCCTTGCTGCATGAGCATGACACCCTTCGCAGCCTGGCCTGCGTAGACCATGTCCATACCCAGGCCGACGAGGTCATCGCCCGTCTTGGCAGCGACCGCCTGCTTTTCACTCGCGTCTCGACCAGCCTTGTCTTCGGCGAGGCGCTTCTCGACGAGGTCGCGCAATCGCTTGTGCCGATCGGCCTGGGGACCGGTGCCGAGCACGCCGGCAGTGAACCCCTTGTCAACGACCTGCTTGCCTTCGCTCGGCAGGTCGGCCTGCAGCGCGAGCTGCGCCATCTCCATGAAGTCGGCAGGCGCGGTCATGCTTCCCGTCGCGAGTGACAGGCGATAGGCATCGAGTGCCAGACGACCTGAAAAACTCGGCTTGCGCTGCATGCGACTGAGCAAGTCGACCCAGTACTCCTTCTTGGGGTAGTAGGTGACGAGCTTTTCCATCGCATAGACATAGCCGTTGTTGTCGCCCTGCTTGGACGCTGCATTGAGCAGCAACTTCAGGCGATCTTCCGGCGGCGGGTTGCCCGAACGCTCGGCCCCCTGAATCTCGGCAGTCAGCTCCTTGGATGCACCGGCGAAATCGCCGCTCAGGTATTGGCTCTGGATCAGCATGGTGCGAATGGCCGAACTGGAGCCGCCTTCACGAAAATAACGCTGACTCCACTGCATCGACTTGGCGTACTGCCCCGCACGGTAGTAGCTGCCCGCGATGGATTCGATCATGCGCAGCTTGTCCGGCCCGGCGATCCGCCCGGAGCCGCTGATGGCTTCGTACGATCGAGCCGCAGTTTCGGCGTCGCCGGCGCCGCTGGCCGCGGCGAGCCGCATGCGCTCGATCAGAAAGGTCTCGTTTGCGCTGCGCGCACCCGCTCCTTCGGCCTCTCGAACCTTGCCGAGAGCTTCCTTGTAGCGACCGGCCTTGATCATCTGCTGGGCGGCCTGCAGCGGCTTGCCGACTTCGGGCCGCAGCGCCTCCTGGGCATTTGCGCTGCTGGCGCAAAGCAAGGTCACCGCGAGGCATAGCCCACCTGCGATTGCGATCAGGGCGGACTTACTTGACGAACTGTTCATTGCCGACCATTCCGAGCTTGGTGACACCGAGCCGCTGCGCAGAGGCGAGCACTGCAGCAACCGATTTGTACTCGACGAGCTTGTTCGGTCGAATGTGGACTTCGGGCTGGTCGGGTTGGGCCGCCGCCTGCGAGAGCCGCGCTTCGAGCTGACTGCGATCCGGCACCGTTTCACCGTTCCAGGAGAGCGTGCCGTCGAAGTCGATGTCGATGGTGACGACGACCGGTTCCTTCAGGGGCGGCGGCGGGGTGCCGACCGGCATGTTCAGGTTCACGGAGTGCAACTGCACGGGAATCGTGATGATGAGCATGATGATCAGCACCAGCATGACGTCGATCAGCGGCGTCGTGTTGATGTCCATCATCACCTCGTCATCACCACTGCTGGAGCCCACATTCATCGACATGTCTTGGTCCTCAGCCCTTGGCCGGCGGTTCGGTCACGAAACGCACCTTCTGGATCGAAGCACGCTGGCACTGGAACAACACGCGCCCGATCGATTCGTACCGCGCCTGACCATCGCCCCGAATGTGTACCTCGGGTTGCGGTGTCAACGTCGCAATCTTGGAAAGGCGCTGGAACAACGCGTCCGTGTCCGCCACCTGCGACTGGTTCCAGAAGATGTCGCCGTCCTTGTTGACCGAAATGTCGATGTTCTCCGGCTTGGTCTGCCGCGGCAGATTGGTTTCTTTCGGCAACGAGACCGGTATGGTGTGCGTCACCACCGGGATCGTGATCAGGAA